>JACCUF010000195.1 GCA_013811975.1 Geodermatophilaceae bacterium
CCGGTCCGGATGTCCAGATCCAGATCGTCGAGTTCGGACAGGATCGCGGCCTGGGTCTCGGGCAACTGGAGTCCGAGTTCTGGCCGACGATGTATCCGGCGGCGGAAGTCGACCGTCCGGTCCTGAATCTGTTCGGCTTCGGTCAGCAGGTGGTCCAGTTGACTCTCCATGTGCCGTAACTATGCCCGGTCTGCCCGATCAGCCGGCCGGTTCAGCCGGTCCGCTTTGCCCGGTCATGCGCCCACGTCCGGAAAGCTCAGCGGAATCACCTGGATAGAGTCCGAACACCGCCATCCACACGAGGACTACCGCTGCGCCGAGTGCCAACCCGCCAACGACGTCGGACAGGTAGTGCACGCCGAGGACGATCCGGGTCCAGGCCACGCACAACGCAGCGAGAATCAGCCCGGCGGCCAGCCACCGGCGCCAACGGCGGGCCAGGATCGGCCACAGGACCACGAGCAGGACGCCGGCCAGAGTCGCAGCACCAGAGGAGTGCCCGCTCGGGAAGGACATCCCGCTGGCCGCTACGAGTGGATCATCGGCAGTAGGCCGTACCCGCCCAACCAATTCCTTGCCCACGGTGGTCAGCGGGCCGACCGAGAGTGCAGCCAGCAGGACGAAGCCGGCCAGTCTCAGCCGGCGCCGGATAGCGAAAAGGACCGCCACCGGCACCAGCACGGCAAGCCTGATGACGGTCAACCCGAGTGCGGTGATCACTTGCAGTACGTCCACCTCGAAGCTGTCCCCGCCCTGGTAACGAAGGGCGGATCCGACCGATACATCGAGGTCGAGCAGTGCCCGTACCCCTTGCCCCACCAGCACGCCGAGGATCGTGACCATCGCTGCAAGGACAGCCGCACCGATCAGCAGACGTCGCATGTCCGCATTCTCCCCTCCTCAAACGCCTCGTTGATGTCCTCCTCCAGTTGCGGTGGCAGGCTGCATGCCGTGACCGCCAAGCGGCAAGGCGCAAGCGGGGACGTGTCTTGGCTGGGGTAAGAGACACGCCCATGATCACGACGCTGCGGCGCCTCGAGCGCTCGGCCGGGGCACTGGCCACTCAGAGCGTCTCCCAAATGGATGAGTTCCTGCCATGGTTCCGCTCCATGCCCGCCGACCGCCGATCGTGGGTCACCCTGGTCGCGCAGGCTGGCGTGTCCGCCCTGGTGGAGTGGATGCGCGACCAGGACGTGCCGCCCCGACTGACCGACGAGGTGTTCGGCACCGCACCGCGTGAACTCGCCCGCGCTGTCAGTCTCAAGCAGACTGTAGATCTCATTCGAGTCGTCGTGGGCGTAGTCGAATCGCGGATCGAGTCCATCGCCGAACCCGGCACCCAGACCGAGTTGCGTGAGGGGATCCTGCGCTACAGCAGAGAGGTCGCGTTTGCCGCGGCCCAGATATATGCCAGCTACGCCGAGAGCCGGGGTGCCTGGGACGCCCGACTGGAAGCCCTCGCCATCGACAGCCTGCTGCGGGGAGAACCCGCCCAGGCCCTGGCCAGTCAAGCCGCCGCCCTCGGCTGGTCCGGAGCCGGCCAGCTACTGGTGATGATTGGAGCCGCGCCTGCGCAGGACCGCGAGCAGGTGCATGGTTCGGTCATCAGGGCCGGCCATCGCCGGGGGTTGAAAGTGCTCGCCGGTGTCCACGAGGAGGACCTCGTCGTGGTGCTGGCCTCCAGTGAGGACCCGACGCAGCACTCGGTCGCCCTGGCCGAGCAGTTCGGGCCGGGACCGGTGGTCTACGGACCCGTCGTCACCTCCTTCGGCGACGTCGGGAGCGCCGCGGCCGCGGCACAGAGCGCCCTAGCCGTCGCCTCGTCGTGGCCACAGGCACCGCGCCCGGTGGCAGCGGCCGACCTACTTCCCGAGCGAGCACTGGCCGGAGACCGGCTGGCGCTGGCCGATCTCGCCGCCATGACCGAGCGGTTGACCGCGTCCGGGGACGTCGTACTGGACACGGTCCGGGCCTACCTGAGTACCGGGGGCAGCCTCGAGGCCACCGCACGCCAAGTCTTCGTCCACCCAAACACCGTGCGATACCGGCTGCGTCGGGCCGCGTTGGACAGCGGGGTCCAACCCACCACACCGCGTGGAGCATGGACGCTGCAGATCGCCCTGACCCTGGCGGCACTCGACAGCGGGCGCGGTGCCGAGCGCCACAGGCGATCATCTTTGTAGATAACCTACAAGTCCCATGCGCGCTAATTCGTAGCTGCCGTAGGCGCATCTTCCGGCACGTAGTGCCTATCGTATAATCGTGCTCGTCATACTCTCCCCGGGTCAGGGCGCCCAAAGCCCGGGGATGCTCGAACCGTGGCTCGACCTCGACGGCGCCCGAGCGCGAATGAGTTGGTTCTCGGCAGTCTGCGGAATCGATCTCGTCGCACTCGGCACGACGGCCGACGCGGAAGAGATAAAGGACACCGCGGTGACCCAACCGTTGGTCGTCGCGCTCGGGCTGTTGGCTGCCGATGAGCTGGGGCTGCTGCGATCCGACGGCGGGGCACCGGCCGATACCACGCTGAGCGCTGGGCACAGCGTGGGCGAGATCACCGCGGCAGCCGTGGCCGGCACGCTGAGTCCGGAAGCCGCGATCGCATTCGCCGCCGTCCGCGGGCGAGAGATGGCAGCCGCGTGCAGACTCGCCCCGACCGGCATGTCCGCCCTGCTAGGCGGAGACGAGGAGCAGGTGCTGGCCCGGCTCGGGGAGCTCGGACTCACGCCGGCCAACCGCAATGGCGCAGGGCAGATCGTAGCCGCCGGAGCGATGGATGCCCTGACGGCGCTCGCCGCGAACCCGCCGGCCAAGGCCCGGGTGCTCCCGTTGTCGGTGGCCGGTGCCTTCCACACCTCGTACATGCAGCCGGCCCAGGACGCGCTCAGTGTCTTCGCCGATGGGATCTCGGCCAGCGACCCGAGCCGGCTGTTGCTGACGAACTCTGACGGCACGGCGGTGGAAACCGGACGAGGGACCGTACGACGGCTGGTCGCTCAGCTGACCTCGCCGGTGCGCTTCGACTCGTGCCTGGCGGCCATGCGGGACATCGGGGTGCGCGGCATCATCGAGCTCCCGCCGGCCGGGGTCCTAGCGGGCCTCGTCAAGCGCGAGCTCAAGGGAGTGCCCGTCGTGGCGGTGAAGACACCAGACGACTTGGATGCAGCAAGGGACATGCTCACCCAGCAGTCGGGCAAGACCGAGGACGAGCACCGCCCGGACTGGCGAATGGTCGTCGCCCCGGTTCGCGGCACGGTCTCCCTGGCCGAGGTGTCCGAGGGTGCGAATGTCGGGGCCGGCACCCCCCTCGGACTCGTCACCAGTCGTCGGGAAGCGGTGCACCTGTCGGCCGGATACGACGGCGTACTCGCTGAATGGCTTGTCGTGGACGGGGATCTCGTCGATGCCGGCGACCCGATCGCTCGGCTGTACCCGACGAAGACTGCGATACCCGATCGAGGAGCGCGGAGATGACCCGGCGCTTGAGCGCACGTGCAGGCGCGCCCGGAGCACGGATCCTCGGCTTCGGCGACTACCGCCCACGACGAATAGTCACCAACGAGGAGATTTCGCAGCGCGTCGACACCGACGACGAGTGGATCCGTACCCGAGTGGGAATCGCGGAGCGACGATTCGCCGGCGACGACGAGTCGGTCGTGGACATGTCAGTGGCCGCGGCCGGGAAGGCGTTGGCCACCAGCGGCGTCCTCGCCCAGGACATCGATACCGTCATCGTCGCCACCTGCACGCCACCTGCACCGATCCCAGGCCTGGCCCCGGAGGTCGCTCATCGACTGGGCATCGCATCAGCGGGAGCCTTCGACCTGAACGCAGCCTGCGCGGGCTTCTGCTATGGGTTGGCCAGCGCCGCCGACGCGATCCGCAGTGGATCGTCGCAGAACGCACTTGTGATCGGTGCCGAGAAACTCACCGATTGGACCGATCAGGACGACCGTGGCACCTGCATCATCTTCGGTGACGGGGCCGGCGCCGCAGTCGTGACGGCCACCGACTCCCCTGGTATCGGGCCCGTGGTGTGGGGCAGCGACGGGGAGAAGTCCCGGGCCATCTCGGTCGCCGATCGATCCTCGTTCATGGAAATGGACGGCCGCGCGGTCTATCGCTGGGCCACGACCCAGCTGGCCGACTCCGCTCACCGCGCCTGCAAGCTCGCGGGTGTCGACATCAGCGACATCGACGTATTCGTGCCCCACCAGGCAAACCTGCGCATCGTGGACTCAATGGTCCGAACCCTGAAGCTGAGGGACGACGTAGCCGTCGCCCGTGACATCGTCACTTCAGGAAACACTTCGTCGGCGTCCATCCCACTGGCTCTGACGGCCATGATCGAACGCGGCGAGGTCAAGACCGGTGACACCGCACTCCTGCTCGGCTTCGGAGCCGGGCTGACCTTTGCGGGGCAGGTCATCATCTGCCCTTAGTGCACGGCTGTAACAACTAGTGTCGCAGCGGGAACGACCCGTTGCGGGATACATAACGAAGGGATCACCACGCATGGCAACAACCGAGGAAATCCAGTCCGGCCTTGCCGAGATCCTCGAAGAAGTAGCCGGTGTACTGCCGGCTGACGCTACGCCCGAGAAGTCCTTCACCGAGGACCTCGACGTCGACTCGCTGTCGATGGTCGAGATCGCGACGGCGGTCGAGGACAAGTTCGGCGTTGCCATCCCCGATGACGAGCTGGCCAACATCAGCACCGTGGGTGACGCGGTCTCCTTCATCGAGAAGAACCAGAGCTGACCTGACGTGTCGGACATCGTCGTCACCGGGCTCGGCGCGACGACTCCCTTAGGAGGGGACGTCGCGTCGAGTTGGGCGGCGCTGCTCGAGGGCCGTTCCGGCGTCAGCCTGTTGACCGACGAGTGGGCCGAGCAGATGCCCGCCCGGGTCATCGCTGCGTTGGCCGTGGAACCGAGCGAGCACATCGACCGGGTCAAGGCCAGGCGCCTGGACCGCTGTCAGCAAGTCGCCCTTCTCGCTGCGCGTGAGGCGTGGGCCGATGCGGGTGGCCCAGAGGTGGATCCGGAGCGGCTGGCCGTCGTAGTCGGGACCGGAGTCGGCGGCGCACTGACGATGCTCGGCCAAGACGACGTCCTGGAGCAGAGCGGCCCGACGAGGGTCTCCCCGCTGACCATCCCGATGCTCATGCCGAACGGTCCGTCGGCCACGGTCGGGCTGGAGGTACATGCCCGGGCTGGCGTACACACGCCGGTCAGTGCCTGTGCCGCCGGCTCCGAGGGCATCTCCCTGGGGATGGATCTGATCCGAGCCGGACGAGCCGATGTCGTGGTCGCCGGCGGCGCCGAGGCCTGCATCCATCCGCTGCCGATGGCTGGCTTCTCCCGGATGCGCGCGATGTCCACCCGAAACGACGATCCAGAACGAGCCTCGCGTCCTTTCGACAAGGGCCGGGACGGATTCGTGCTCGGCGAGGGCGCCGGTCTCATCGTGCTGGAGCGGGCGGAGTTCGCCCGAGCCCGGGGGGCGCGGATCTACGCCGTGCTGGCCGGTGCCGGAGTCAGTAACGATTCCTTCGACATGGTCCAACCTCAGCCAGAGGGCAGCTTTGCCTCCCTGGCCATAAGACTCGCGCTGCGCGATGCCGGGCTCGAGCCGGGCGACATCGGCCACGTCAACGCCCATGCAACCTCGACGCCAGTAGGTGATGTTGCCGAGGCGGGGGCGATCTTGAGTTCGATCGGGGACGGGGCAGCTGTGACTGGAACCAAGTCGATGACCGGGCACATGCTGGGGGCCAGTGGTGCGGTCGAGGCCATCTTCACCATCCTTGCCCTGCGCGATCAGGTCGTTCCCGGTACACAGAACGTCGACGACCTCGACGACGACCCGCGCGTACAGGCGCTGGACATCGTGCGGGGCAGCCCGCGCAAGGCCACGTTGCGAGCCGCTGTGAACGACTCGTTCGGTTTCGGTGGTCACAACGTGGCCCTCGTCTTCACCGCCGCGTGAGCGGCCCCGATGGATTCCCAAGGAGACAGGCGTGACTGCACTGGCTCAAGTACCCGATCTCGAGTCCCGCGATCCTCGTGACCCGTCGCTGCGCCTGGAGAACTTGTTCGATCCCGGCTCGCTGCGTGAGCTGAACCGTCGTGACGAGAGCGGTGTGTACACCGCACGCGGCACGATTGACGGTGCGGCCGTCGTCGCCTATTGCACCGATGCCACCAAGATGGGCGGCGCGATGGGCTCGGAGGGCTGCCGGCACATCGTCGACGCCATCGACAGCGCGGTCCGCCAACGCGTCCCGGTGATCGCGATCTGGCACTCGGGAGGTGCCCGGCTGGCCGAGGGTGTGGAGGCCCTCGACGCGGTCGGGCTCGTCTTCGCCGCCATGGTGCGTGCCTCGGGCCGGGTCCCGCAGATCTCCGTCGTACTCGGCCCCGCGGCCGGAGGTGCGGCGTACGGGCCAGCATTGACCGATCTGGTCATCATGGGACCGGCCGGGCGGGTGTTCGTGACCGGACCCGACGTCGTTCGCAGCGTCACCGGCGAAGACGTCGACATGGAACGTCTCGGCGGGCCGGACACCCATGGCCGGCGAAGCGGCGTCGTGCACGTGACGGTCGACTCCGAGGCCGGAGCCTTGCAGGCCGCCCGTACGGCGACCGCGCTGTTGGCGATCCAGGGAAGCTTCGATCTCAGTGCCGCCGTACGGGACAACGAGGTTGACCTGGCGACGCTGATGCCGGACTCACCGCAGCGTGCCTACGACGTCAAGCCGATCGTCGCCGCGCTGCTCGACGAACCCCCGCTGGAGTTGCACACCCGCTGGGCGCCGAACGTCGTGACTGCGCTCGGGCGCCTGGCCGGTCGCAGTGTCGGCGTGATCGCCAACAACCCCCTGCGCCTCGGTGGCTGCCTCAATTCCGAATCCGCCGAGAAGGCGGCACGATTCGTCCGGATGTGCGATGCCTTCGGCCTACCGCTGGTCGTCCTGGTCGACGTACCCGGCTATCTCCCCGGTGTCGGCCAGGAATGGGATGGCGTCGTACGCCGCGGCGCCAAGCTGCTGCATGCCTTCGCCGAGGCGGTCGTACCGAGAGTGACCTTGGTGACCCGCAAGTCCTACGGCGGCGCATACATCGCCATGAACGCCCGCTCCCTCGGCGCCACAGCGGTTTTCGCCTGGCCGGGGGCCGAGGTCGCGGTCATGGGCGCTAAAGCTGCCGTGGGAATCCTGCACCGCAAGAAGCTGGCTGCTGCGGCACTGGAGGATCGGCAGGCCCTGCACGATCACTTGGCCCGGGAGCACGAACGGATCGCCGGCGGAGTCAACCGAGCGCTGCAACTGGGCGTGGTCGACGCCGTTGTCGAGCCGGCCGACACCAGACGTCGGCTGGTCGAAGCGCTGGCTGCCGCACCGGCAGGTCGCGGCGCACATGGCAACATCCCACTCTGATCCGGTGCTAGCGACGCTTGCGCGGTTTTCGCGATAACGGCGCGATTGGCGCGCCCATTCGCGTGGTTTTCGCGATAACGGCAGGCGCACCTAACTGACGGCGCACCTAACTGACTTGGTGCAGCCAGGTACCCGGGGGTCCGTCGCCGGCATGCCGGTAGTGCTCGAGGTCGGCATCCCAGGCCGCGCCCAGGACCGTTTCGATGCCGTGCGCGAGATCCTCGCGTGATGTCGCCGTAGCCAGCAGATGCCGCAACTGCTGCTCGCCGATCAGGAAATCGCCGTTGGCCCCGACGATTCCCCGGAAGATGCCCCGCCCTGGCACGTGGCAGATGCGTTCGCCGTCAGCCTTTCCGGTCGATTCTTCGGTCGCCTCGAAGCGCAACATCGGCCAGCCGCGCAAGACGCTGGCGATGGCCGCGGCGCTGCCCGGGGGACCAGCCCACGTGTACTCGGTACGGAATTGACCCGGATCGATCGGCTGGACCGCCCAGTTCAGACTGATAGGGGAGCCGATGACGCCGCTGATGGCCCATTCGACGTGCAGGCACAGGGCGGGTGGGCAAGCGTGAATGAACACCGCACCCCGCGCGGGGCCGGTTTGCTCGCTGCTCTGGTGAAGCATCGTGTCCCCCTGTCGATGACGTCTTCCCCAACGCATCGACCCCAGGAGGGCGCTTCCTGTGTGGGCCATTGTGCCGCACGAGGTGCTAGTGACGCCACTCCTGATTTCTCCTGAGGCAATCGGTGACCTCCTGATCGCTGGTGGCCGAGAAGTCCAGATACCAGTTGCCGACTGCCACCATTCGCTGCGGTGTCTCCAGACACACGTACTCGTCGGCGGCGTCCCCCATCTGCGTCGCCCAACCCGGCGGGGCCACTGGCACGGCGAGCACCACCCGTGCGGCCTGCTGTGCGCGAACGACCTGGCAGGCTGCCCGGGCAGTCGACCCGGTGGCGATTCCGTCGTCCACGACTACGACGGTACGGTCGGCCAGCGTGAGGGCATCCCGTCCATGACGGAATCGGTCGGCATTGCGCTGCACCTCGGCGCCTGCCTGCCGCTCCATCTCGGTGAGCTGGCCGGTCGTGAGACCGGCGAGGCGAACCGTGATGTCGTCGACGAAGCGCGCCCCTGCCTCACCGACGGCTCCCAGGGCCAGCTCGGGCTGACCGGGAAAGCCGAGCTTGCGTACCACGATGACGTCCAATGGCGCGTCGAGTGCGACCGCCACCTCGTAGGCCACTGGTACACCGCCACGGGGAAGACCGCAGACGACCAGGTCCTGCGCTCGAAGGTGCTGGACCGCAGCAGCCAAACGTCGTCCGGCGTCGATGCGGTCGGCGAACCTCACATCGTCCTCCAGGTGGTGGGGCGACTGGGACTTGAACCCAGGACCGAAGGATTATGAGTCCTTTGCTCTGACCGACTGAGCTACCGCCCCGCCTGCGAGCTTAAGGGGGGAACTGCTCGACGGCACTGCCTTCGACCCGACCTCGCTGGCCGGCGACATCGTGGTGCTCAACTTCTGGGGATCCTGGTGTGCTCCGTGCCGGTTGAGACACCCGAGTTTCAGCTGGTCTACGAGGAGGTGGCGCCGAAGGCGTGCAGTTCCTCGGCGTCGACGTCAAGGACGAACTGCAGTTGGCCATCGCCTTCTACGCCGATAAGGGCGTGGAGTACCCGTCGCTTCGACCCGCGCGGTGAAGTGGCGCTGGACATTCCGCGGATTCCCAGTGCCGTGCCTTCGACGATCCTGATTGATCGGGCGGGACGGGTCGCGACCGTGTACACCGCGGCCGCGCCCGCCGAGGACCTTCGCTCAGCCCTGTCCGCGCTGTTGGCAGAGAAGTGAGCTAAGTCCAGGGGGCGCCACGTTCGCTGATATTGCCGCCGATGGGTCTTTGTGGCTGGCCATTGC
>JACCUF010000211.1 GCA_013811975.1 Geodermatophilaceae bacterium
CCTTGGCCCTGGCCTGCTGCTCGAGCGGGTCCGCGGCTGCGCTGTCCACGAGTGCGGCGTGCTCAGCGTGCCGGAAGGCGGCGTTCTCGTCGAGGCTGACCTTGCCGTCCAGGGCCAGGACCGTGCCGTCCGGGGTCTTGGCCAGTGGGTTCACCTCGACCAGCGTCGCGTCCTCGCTGACGAACACCTTCCACAACGACACCGCGATCGCGACAACCTGGTCGGCGACATCGCCGGGAAATCTTGCGGCGGTGACGATCTCGCGCGCGAGTGCCTCGTCCACGCCGACAGTGGCATCGATCGGAATCCTGGCCAGAGCGTCGGGATTGTTGGCCGCCACCTCTTCGATCTCGACGCCACCCTCGACGGAGGCGATACACAGAAAGGCGCGATTGGCTCGGTCGAGCAGGTAGGAGAAGTAGTACTCCTCGGCGATGTCGCTGGCCTGGGCGATCAGCACCCGGTGGACGGTGTGCCCCTTGATGTCCATGCCGAGGATGTCGGCGGCGCGGGCCCGTGCGTCCTCGGGCGTGTCGGCGAGTTTCACCCCACCGGCCTTGCCCCGTCCACCGGTCTTGACCTGAGCCTTGACCACGACCTGACCACCGATGTCAGCGGCGATGTCGCGAGCCTGTTCGGGGGTGGTCGCCACCCCGCCGGCCAGTACGGGCACGCCGTACGAGGCGAAGACGTCACGCGCCTGATACTCGTAGAGGTCCACGGACGGCGACGATAGCGAAGCTCTGGAACCTCGGACCCCCCGGTCTGCGCCTTGGTCTCGTTCAGACGGCGGACGCGCTGACGTTCCTACGTACCCAGTCCACAATGTCGGTGGTCGTGGCACCCGGGGTGAAAATCTTGGCTACGCCCAGTTCCTCGAGTTCCGGGATGTCGGCGTCCGGCACGATGCCGCCGCCAAAGACCAGGACATCGTCGATCTCGCGCTCCCGCAGTAAGTCGGTGAGTCGGCGAAACAAAGTCATGTGGGCGCCGGAGAGCACCGAGAGCCCGACGGCGTCGGCATCCTCCTGGATGACCGTCTCGACGATCTGTTCCGGCGTCTGATGCAGGCCGGTGTAGATGACTTCCATCCCTGCATCGCGTAGAGCGCGGGCCACGACCTTGGCTCCGCGGTCATGACCGTCGAGGCCGGGCTTGGCGACCACGACCCGGATCCGCTCGCTCATGCGCGCCACATTAACCGTTCTTCAGCGCGCGACGGCTGGCCGGACGCATCGGGAGCCCACGCGTGATGGGTCCTACCGGAGGCTCCCAACGCAAAGCCACAACAGTGAGACCGGCATAGGCCAGCGCCACGACGAACAGCCCCCAGCCCCCGACGGTGGCCTCGATATCTGCCGACCGCGCCGCCTCGGCCAGCCCTCGCCCAGCCAGTGCGACGACGTACCCCGTGAAAGCAGCCAACGCTCCGACGACGGCCAGCCGCGGTCGCAGGGTCGTGACATAGACCGAGAAGAGGACCAGCACGCCACCGAGCAGCAGGCCAGAAGTCAATGCCAGACCGGGACGATCGAACAGCCCGACCGCGCCCTCGACCGGGATCAGAGTCTCGACCGGGCGTAGCTGGCCGGCGATGGGTTGCTGGGTGACGGTCACCTGGTCCGGGACCCGGACCAGAGTGGCGGCCAGGGAAAGCACGGCGGCCACCCCACTCACCGCGGCCAGACCACCGAGTACGGGTCGTCCGGGATCCAGGCTCTCGCTGTCATCCATCACTACGCGCGACCACAGCCAGCCGACCGCGAGTCCGACTCCGATCAACACTGTCAGCCCGGTTACTCCGACGTACCACCCGGCCAGCGGTTCCACCTCACTGGTGAGCAGTCGTCGTCCGGCGATGATCTCGAACCGGCCCCGCGCCGACGCCTGGCTTGCCCAGTACAGCTCACCGATCAACCCGGCTGCCGACAGTGCTCCGGCGACGCCCAGCGCGGCCAGCCCAAGTCGGGGGTAGTGGCCGAGCACGACACTGACACCGGCGACGACGACCACCAGCGGCCAAATCCAGGACACCAGCATGGTCGCCAGGGAGTCGCCCAGAACGACTCGTTCCCCGTCAACGGCGAGATATGGCAGCCCACCGGCGACTGCGAGCAGTGCCCCGCCGAGGACTCCGAATCCACCGACCAGCCGGCTGGCGCTGGGAACGCTCCCCAGAACGACCTCGCCGGCCGGTTCGCGACGGGTGGGCCTGCCGCCCGCCTGCTTCGTGGGCTTCGTGGGCTTCTTCTGCCCGGTGCGAGAGTGCGTGGGACGACTCGCCGGAACGGCTCGCGCGGCGCGTCCGCGCTTGTTCGGAGGCATGTCGGCGACGACGCTAGCAAGGCCGGCCGTCGGGTGAGTCCACCTCCACCCAGCCAGCGGGCGAGGCTGGTCGCCGAGCACCTCCGGCGCCCCGATCAGTCCCAGGCGATCGGCGCCAGCGCAGCCACCGGAGCGGCCGGACCCTGAGGGCCAGCGGCAATACCAGTCAGCCGGGATCAAAAATATCGGGTGGGGGGTTTGCATCCCGTACCCAGGTTGGTTACGGTCGGGTCACGGAGCCGAGCATGGGCTCCGTTCTGCTGTTCAAATCATTGGGGTCTGGTGTCGCGTCACCGCACGCCTCGCGCGCAGCGCGAGGGGAGCCGCATTCCGCGACCACCCAGCAACCGGGGACCGCTGATCCTTGCAGCGCTCGTGATCGGTGCCGTACTGGCATGGCTGCCTGGTGGCATCTCGGCTCCGCAGGCGCCCACTGCGGTGAGCGCTGACAACCCGTACGGCATCGGCAGCGATACCGGTTTTCCGTTGGACGCCGACGGCGCCCCCCGCCAGGCCATCTCGGAGGCCGAAGCCGCTGCCCGCCTCGAGGCGATGGCTGCCTCGCGTGATTCGCGCGCCGCCGACGACGCCGCGGCGGCCGCCGTTCCCAGGTACGTCCTGCCGCTGTCCGGCCGGCTCACCAGTTGCTTTTGCATGCGTTGGGGGACGATGCATCAGGGCCTTGACATCGCAGCCCCAACGGGCACCCCGATAGTCGCCCCCGAGGACGGAGTGGTGCTCGAAGCTGGGCCCTCTGGCGGCTACGGGAATGTCGTCTACCTGCAGCATGCGAACGGCGATGTAACCCTGTACGGGCACATGTCCAAGGTCCTCGTGCAGGCCGGCCAGATCGTGCTGGCCGGCGAGGTCATAGCTGAGGTCGGATCCACCGGTTACTCGACGGGTCCGCACCTGCATTTCGAAGTCCACCCAGGCGGCCGCGACAGTGCGGCTGCAGATCCTGCCGCATGGCTGCTCGAGCGCGGGATCGATATCGCCGCCCTGCCCACCAGCGACTGACTTCTCCTTACCTGGGAGCCGGGTCGGCTCGCCAGGTTCACCGAATGTCCTGCGCGCTAGAGCTTGTGGACCGGGGCGTAGCGCAGGATCAGGCGCTTGTATCCCCCCGTACCGAAGTCGATCGTGGCCTGAGCCTTCTCGCCGACCCCGGAGACCGCGGTGACCGTGCCCAGTCCGAAGGCGTCGTGGGTGACTCGATCCCCTGGTTCCAGCGTGATCATCGGACGGCTGCCGAAGCCGCCGCGAAGTCCGCCACTGGACAGCCCCGTGGCTGCCACCCGAGCCTGCGCCGAGCCGAGCGGAGATGCAGGTGCGGCCTGCATGCGTTCCCAGCTCACGAGATCGGGCGGTAGCTCGTCGAGGAACCGGGACGGGGGGTTGTACGACGGCTGACCCCACGCCGCTCGCGCAGCCGCGCGAGAGATGTAGAGCCGCTTCTGAGCTCGGGTGATTCCGACATAAGCCAGTCGGCGCTCCTCTTCCAGTTCTCGTGGATCTCCGAGTGATCGCATGTGCGGAAAGATGCCGTCCTCGAGTCCGGCCAGGAAGACCACCGGGAACTCGAGACCTTTCGCGGTGTGCAGGGTCATCAGCGTGACGACGCCAGCGTCGTCCCCGGCGACCGGGACGCTGTCGGCATCCGCGACGAGGGAGACCTGTTCGAGGAAGTCAAGCAGCCCACCCTCGACATGAGCCGCCTCGAATTCGGCAGCCACCGACACGAGCTCGGTGAGGTTGTCCACCCGGCTCTCATCCTGGGGATCATCGGAGTTGGCCAAGGCCTCGAAGTAGCCAGTCTGATCCAGGACCCCTTGCAGGATCGCCGACGGACCGACGCCAGCGACCACCTGATCGGCAAAGGTGTCCATGAGTGCGGTGTACTCCGCGATCGCCGCGGCCGACCGCGGATTGATGCCCGGCGCATTGTCGGCCAGGCGGAGGGCGTCGGTGAAGCTGATCCGCTCCCGTGAGGCCAACGCTTCGACGCAGGCCTCCGCCCGGTCGCCGATTCCCCGTCGGGGAGTGTTCAGGATCCGGCGCACGCTGACCACGTCATCCGGGTTGGCGATAGCCCGCAGATAGGCCAGGGCGTCCCTGACCTCCTTGCGCTCGTAGAAGCGCACTCCGCCGACGACCTTGTACGGCAGGCCGACCCGGATGAAGATTTCCTCGAAGACCCGGGAAGCACTGTTTGTCCGATAGAAGATGGCGACGTCAGCGGGCCTGGCCTGGCCCGCGTCGGTCAGCTTGTCGATCTGCTCTGCGACCCAGGCGGCCTCGTCGTGCTCGTTGTCAGCGACGTACCCGCGGATCAGCTCCCCCGCACCTGCATCGGACCAGAGGTTCTTGGCCCGGCGCGCGGTGTTGCGGGTGATCACCGAATTGGCCGCCGACAGGATGGTTTGGGTCGAGCGGTAGTTCTGCTCGAGCAGGACAGTCGTGGCGTCGGGGTAGTCCCGCTCGAATTCGTCGATGTTGCGGATCGTGGCGCCGCGGAAGGCATAGATCGACTGGTCGGCATCGCCGACGACGCACAGCTCGCCCGGCTCGAGATCCTCGCCCGCGCCGACCACGTCGCCATCCGACGTATAGCGCTGCGGACGCCCGACCAACTCGCGGATGAGCATGTACTGCGCGTGGTTGGTGTCCTGGTACTCATCCACCAAGACATGCCGGAATCTGCGGCGGTAGTATTCTGTCACGTCCGGAAACGCTTGCAGCGCATGCACTGTGGTCATGATGAGGTCGTCGAAGTCCATGGCGTTGGCCTCACGCAGCCGGCGCTGGTACATCCGGTAGGCCTCGGCGAGCACCTTCTCAGGAGCCGTGGTCGCCGAGAAGGACTCGTCGTCGATCAGCTCGTTCTTGAGGTTGCTCACCTGGTTGACCAGCAGTCGACCCGGATAACGCCGCGGGTCGAGATCGAGGTCCCGAGCGACCATCGTCATCAGTCGCTGGGAGTCGGCCTGATCGTAGATCGAGAAGGTGCTCTTGAAACCGATCGTCTTGGCATGCTCGCGCAGGATTCGTACACACATCGAGTGAAAGGTTGATACCCACATGACCCGGGCTCGACCGCCCACGAGGCTGGCCACCCGGTTCTTCATTTCCCCTGCCGCCTTGTTCGTAAAGGTGATGGCCAGGATCGAGCCGGGTGCCACATCTCGTGCAGCGAGCAGGTAGGCGATCCGGTGGGCGAGCACGCGCGTCTTTCCCGACCCGGCGCCCGCAACGATCAGCAGTGGACCTCCCTCGTGGGTCACTGCTTCGCGTTGCGAGGGGTTCAGAACGTCGAGGAGGGCAGCGATCCGTAGCTCCCGAGGGTCGTCCTGGGCAGCGGCCGCCCGGGCGCCGTCAGCGGCATCGTCCTCGACGATTGCCCGTTGCGCGTCCTGGGGCAGGTAGTCAATGGCTGCGAAAGAGGACATGTCGGTACGACTCTACGGCGCCGATCGGACTTCACCGACCTAGGACGTGTCTCCTAAGTCGCGGGCTTTGTGATCGCCGGGCACGGGCACGGGGATCACGCTGCCGATGCCGCGGGTCCTGAGGTGAGCGCGGATCGCGCGCGAGGAGTAGGCCTTGCCACGCGTTCAGCTGAACTCAGCGAGGCTGGTGGGCACCTGGGCGGACACAGAGTGGGGTGGAACGCCAGCGGCGTTGGCACCTCCGGTGCGACGTGGCACGATCTCGCTGGTGATCAGCAGTCCCGCCGCGGCGCAGCACCTGCGCGGCCTGGCGCGGCTGCGTCGCGTTCGCGACCGGATCGACCGGGAGTACGCCCAGCCGCTGGACGTCGAGGCGCTCGCCCGCGGCGCGCACATGTCGGCCGGGCAGGGCCCATAGGCTCCACGGGCCGAAGCGAAGGCGAACCAGACGTACTCCTCGAAGCCGGTCAGATCGAGCCAGGCGACGCTGACGGAGACCGCGAACGCGGCCCCGCCCGACAGATGGAGACACGATGAGCAAGGTTACGAGGACGGTCACGCAGTCGCCTGCGGTGCACGTTGCCGACAGCCAGGACCTGATCCGCGTGCACGGCGCGCGCGTGAACAACCTCAAGGACGTCAGCATCGAGATCCCGAAGCGCCGGCTGACGGTGTTCACCGGCGTTTCCGGCTCGGGTAAGAGCTCACTGGTCTTCGGCACGATCGCCGCGGAGTCGCAGCGGCTGATCAACGAGACCTACAGCTCCTTCGTACAGGGCTTCATGCCGACGCTGGCGCGGCCCGAGGTCGACGTACTCGAAGGGCTCACGACCGCGATCATCGTCGACCAGGAGCGGATGGGCTCCGACCCCCGCTCCACCGTCGGCACCGCCACCGACGCCAACGCGATGCTGCGCATCCTCTTCAGCCGTCTCGGGAAGCCCCACATCGGCTCGCCTCAGGCGTTCTCGTTCAACGTCGCCTCTATCTCGGGCGCGGGGGCGGTCACCATCGAGCGCGGCGGCACCACCACGAAGGAGCGGCGGAGCTTCAGCATCACCGGCGGCATGTG
>JACCUF010000226.1 GCA_013811975.1 Geodermatophilaceae bacterium
CCGGTGGCCCGGCAGGTGACCGGATACCTTGCCCTGCAGAGCTTTCAGTTCTATTCCTACGCGGCATGGCTGCCGACTCTGCTGGGTGACGAGGGAATCGACGCCAATACGGCCGGCTACATGCTGATGCTCAGCAACCTAACGGGGGCCGCGGGGGCGCTCGTCCTGCCGTCGTTCATCAACCGGCTGCGCACGCAGCGGCTCCCCGTGGTAGCCGTCACCGGGTTTTACGGCGTCTCACTGCTCGGGCTATTGGTCGCACCATCGGCCGGCGCCTGGGTCTGGGTCAGCATCTACGGAGTCGCGCAGGGGGCGGGCTTCTCACTGGCCCTGACCCTGATGGTCCTGCGTAGCCCGGACACTGCGGTCGCGGCCCGGCTCTCCGGCGTCGCCCAACTGATCGGGTACCTTTTTGCGGCCACCGGTCCGGTCCTGCTCGGCTTCGTGCAGGACGTCACCGGTGGTTGGGAATGGCCGATCGGCGTGCTGCTCGTCCTACTCGGTCCGATGCTGTGGTTCGGTCTCGGTGCCGGCCGCGACATCCTGCTCGGCCAGGATGCAGACGCTCCTGGGATTTCAACTACCGCTGGCCGGGACGATCAGTCGTTCAACAGGACGTAGTACAAGTAGTCGTCGCCGGAGTCGTTGTCGACGGCGTACACCTCGCCCTGATAGCCACCGGCGCCGCCCGGTGGAAGGTACCTAGTTACGGGTCGAGTCGTCTGTCTGGGTGACCTGCTCATCTATGGATCCGTCGAACTGGCGGGCCTGCTCGGCGTAGGCCACGGCGACAGAGTCCACGTCCGAGCCGGGTAGGACGCAGCAGGACGCCGAAGCCACCGGTGAGACTGCCGGCTGAATACTGGACCAGTAGTTCGCTCCCCTCCAGCAGCACGTAGTCGCCGGGGTCGGTGCCCTCCGCCAACGTCTGTGGCGCGAGTGGGCCGTCGATGCCGGGACGTGGCCGAGCGGCCGGTGCGGCTGGTGCGTCCCCGCCGGGCCATGGTTCGGCCTCGCTGTCGTAGGACTCGGACGTGTGCTCGCCGGCGAGGACGACGGAGTAGTGACCCGTCACGTCACCTGGCACGGTCTGCAGTTCGGCGGTGACTGACAATCCAGCACCCGGCCCTGACCTGCCGATCCGGGTGATCCCGCAGAGCAGCCGTTCGTCCTGCAGCACACAGCCCTGGGCGGTCCCCGGATCGAATTCCGCCTGCAGGACGCTCTCGAACTGGCCCAGCAGCGCGGTCCAGGTCGCGAGCGGGTCGTCGGCGACCAACAGGATGGCCCGCCAAGGGGGTGTCGCCGCCCCCGATTCCCCGGATTTCCCCGAGTACGGTGCCGCGTAGTGCATCGGTGTCGCGATGAGGCTGGCCCCCGCCGGCACCGTGAACCCGTCGGGCAGCGCAGTTCCGGCGGGCATGAGGGCATCAGCAGGCACGCCCGGCCGCGGTGCGGGTTCGCTTGTCGACTGCAGCGCGACGACCACGATCGCGGCCACCACCGCCGCGACCAATCCGAGGGCAGTGGCCAACACCTTGAGGTTGAACCGGCGCTCTGATTTCGGGGGCGGGCCCATCCCTGCATGGAACCACAGCAGATCAGCGAACCGCCGTGGCAACTGCAGAGTTGGCCAGCGCACTGAGTCCGTCGAGGACCCCGACGCGCCGGCGTGGCCGGTGGCCCCGACAACACGACGGTAAGCCTGTGTACAACATGCAAGCCTCGGCCGCTCCCGGCTCGGCACCGGTTTCCCGGAGTTGCATCTGGTACCCAGGTACAGGTTTATCGTGGGGGTCATGACCCAGGCCCTGCGTTCTGGTCAGGTTGCCGCCGCAGCCGGGGTGAACCGCCAGACCTTGCGCTACTACGAACGCCGCGGGCTGATCGTCGAGCCGGACCGCAGCCCGGGCGGGCATCGCCTTTATCCACCGGCGACGGTTCGGGTCCTGCGAGTGATCAAGGCAGCTCAGCAGCTGGGCTTCACCCTCGAGGAAGTGGCTGATCTGCTCGCTGTTGGCGCGCATCGGCACGGCCGGTGGACCGCCGATGTCGGCCTGCGCAGTCGGGCCGAGGACAAGCTTGCAGAAGTCAAGCAGAAGATCGTCGATCTAGGCGTCATCCGCGACACCCTTCGCGCCGCAGTCGCAGCTGGCTGCGACGACCTGATGACCTGCGCCGAGAGCCCCTGCTGCCCCCTGCCCTTCGCCGAACTCGCCGGGGAATCCAGCGACGCCAAGGCCGGAAAGGAGGCCACAGCAGCGGCGCATTGACCACTAACTGGTCAATTGCCGCGGACACCGGCCGACACGCGGCAAATGACCAGTTCGTTGTTTGGGTCAAGGGGCTGGTGGGTCACCGTTGGCGGGCTGGCCCAGCCACGGCCGCTCGATAGGGCCATGCTGGGCCGGTGCCGTCGGACCGAGCCGATTCCGCTGAGGTCGTCGCCACGCTGCGGCGCGCCGGGATCGCCGAGGTGGACGACAGCGCACTGACCCGCTCGCTCTACGCCTCGGATGCGTCGCTGTATCGGGTGCCCCCGACCGTGGTGGTGATCCCCCGGAACGTCGAGGACCTGGCGGCGACCCTCGGCGTCTGTCACGAACTCTCGGTGCCGCTGACCATGCGCGGCGCGGGAACGTCCATCGCCGGTAACGCTGTGGGGGCGGGAGTCGTCGCCGATGTCAGCCGACACCTGAACCGGATCGTGCACTTCGACTCCCAGGCTGGGACCGCGGTCGTGGAGCCGGGCATCGTGCAGTCCTCCCTGCAACGGGCGGTGGCCGCACACGGATGGCGATTCGGACCCGACCCGTCCACTTACAACCGCGCCACAATTGGCGGCATGATCGGCAACAATGCTTGTGGCTCAAGGACTCTGGGATACGGCCGTACGAGCGACAACGTCCTCGGTCTGGACGTGCTGACCGGTGCCGGGGAACGCTTGCGCCTCGGTTCCCTCGCCCTGGGTGACCCCGCCCCAGGCGGCGCGAGGGACAGCGAAACAGGGCTCCTGGATGCCCTACGGGAGTTGATCGGCGCACACCTGGGGACCGTGCGAACCGAGTTCGGCAGGTTCGGTCGACAGGTCTCCGGCTATTCACTGGAGCACCTGTTGCCCGAACGCGGCTTCGACGTCGGCAAAGCCCTGGTCGGCAGTGAGGGAACCCTGGCGGTGACGTTGGCAGCCGAGGTTCGGCTGGTCCGCGATCCCCCGGTCCGGCGTCTTGTCGTGCTGGGCTATCCGTCCATGGCCGAGGCGGCGGACGCGGTACCGGCCCTGCTGCCCCATCAACCGACTGCATGCGAGGGCCTGGATCGACGGATCGTCGAGGTGGTCCGGGCGCGCCGGGGTGACATGGCCGTCCCACCGTTGCCTCGAGGCTCGGGCTGGCTGCTGGTCGAACTCGCCGGCGAGGCCGATGAGATCGAGGCCCTGCTGCCAGGACTGATCGCGGACGGATCGGCACTGGAGGCACTCGTTGTCCGCGACGCGACTGCCGCAGCCGACGTGTGGCGGATCCGCGAGGACGGTGCCGGTCTGTCAGCCCGTACCCCCTCGGGACATCCGGCGCACGCGGGGTGGGAGGACGCCGCAGTACCGCCGAGCCGGCTCGGAGATTACCTGCGCGAGTTCGAAGCACTGATGCTCAGTTATGAGCTCACTGGCGTGCCGTACGGACATTTCGGCGACGGCTGCCTGCATATCCGGATCGACTTCCCCTTCGCACGTACGGGCGGGACGGCGCTCTACCGGGACTTCGTGCTGGAGGCGGCCCGGCTCGCGGCCAGCCACGGTGGCTCCCTATCCGGCGAGCACGGGGATGGTCGAGCCCGCAGCGAGTTGCTCTCGCTGATGTACTCGCCCGAGTCGCTGGGCTTGTTCGAACAGGTCAAGGAACTCTTCGACCCTGACCGGCTGCTCAACCCAGGAGTGATCGTCTCGCCGGCCCCTCTCGATGCCGACATCCGCGTCGCAGCCGCACGACCTCTGCGCCGCCGGGAACTTCGGTCGCTGACGCTCGCCTACCGGCACGACCGCGGCGACCTTTCGATGGCAGTGCATCGCTGCACCGGGATAGGGAAGTGCCTGGCAGACAATGCGCCCACCGGCGGGGTGATGTGTCCTTCCTACCTCGCCACCCGGGAGGAAAAGGATTCCACTCGTGGCCGCGCTCGGGTCCTGCAGGACGTCGTCGCTGGTCAGCTCGGCGACGACGGGTTCAAGTCCGAGGCGTTGGCCGACGCCCTCGACCTGTGCCTGTCGTGCAAGGGCTGCGCATCCGACTGCCCGACCGGCGTCGACATGGCAGCCTACAAGGCCGAATCCCTGCACCAGCGCTACCTCCGGCGCCTGCGTCCACGGTCGCACTACGCCCTCGGGTGGCTGCCGCGCTGGGCCCGGCTCCTACGTCGAGCACCCGTCCTCACCGGGCTGGTCAACCGACTGATGCGGTCCCGGTCATTGCATCCCCTCCTCACCTGGGCTGCGGGCGTCGACCGTCGTCGACCGTTGCCGACCTTCTCCCACAACACCTTTCGGCAAAGCTTCGGGAGTAGGCCGGCGCCGAGGCGTGGTCCCGCCCCGAATGGCAGCGTGGTCTTGTTTGTCGACAGCTTCACCGAGCACTTCAACCCGAGGATCGGCGTGGCGATGGTCTCTGTACTGGAGGCCGCCGGCTATGCGGTCACGGTGCCGGCGACTTCCACCTGCTGTGGGCTGACCTGGATCTCGACCGGTCAGCTGGATGGGGCCCGGCGGCAGTTGCGCCGTACCGTCCGGGCTCTAGCCCCATACGTGAGTGCCGGCGCTCTTGTCGTCGGGATCGAACCCTCGTGCACGGCGGTGCTACGCAGCGATGCCCAGGAGCTGCTCCGCGGAGATGACGCGATCATGGCCCGCGAGGTGGCCGCAGCGACCCGGACACTGGCTGAGCTGTTGGCCCAGACACCGGATTGGACTGCCCCCGATCTGCGCGGCACCCGGGTGGTCGCCCAGCCGCACTGCCACCATCACGCGATCATGGGCTGGTCGCCGGATGCCGACCTGCTCCGCCGGGCCGGCGCCGACGTGCTGCGACTGGGTGGATGCTGCGGCTTGGCCGGCAATTTCGGCCTCGAACGCGGCCACCACGACGTGTCCATCGCGATCGCCGAACATCAGCTGTTACCCGCAGTACGGGACATGGGTCCCACAGACCGGGTTTTGGCCGACGGCTTCAGTTGCCGGACGCAGCTCGGCGACTTGGCCGGCGCCCGCGGCGAGCATCTGGCCGAACTCCTGAGCCAACCGGGTCAGGGGAGGCCGGGTGCAGGCCGGTAGACGTACTACGTAAGGCTAGGGGCGTGACGCCCTCCTCGGCTATCCGGATCGCGATGATCGGTGCCGGCGGCGTCGCTGTCCGCCATGCGCAGACTCTCCGCGAGTTCGCTGACGCCGCAGTGGTTGCCGTCGCCGACCCGGACGCCGGACGGGCGGCGGAACTAGCCGACGCGTGCGATGCTAGGTCCTATTCCGATCCCGCCAAGATGCTGAATGAGCAATCTCCGGATGCGGTCTACATCTGTGTCCCGCCCTTCGCCCACGGCGCCCCAGAACTGGCGTGCATCGCCAGCGGAATCCCGTTCTTCGTGGAGAAACCGCTCTCGGTCGAGCTAGCGATCGCCGAGCAGATCGCGACTGCCGTGCTCGAAGCCGACTTGATTACCGCTACCGGCTATCACTGGCGCTACTTCGACACCGTGACCGAAGCCGCGCAGTTGTTGGCCGAGCGGCCACCTCGGGTCGTGATCGGTTCTTGGCTGGACAAGGTGCCGCCTCCCCCTTGGTGGGTGCGACGGGACCGATCCGGGGGACAGGTCGTGGAACAGCTCACCCATGTGCTCGACCTGCTCCGAGTTCTCGTAGGCGAGGTCGAGGTCGTCCACGCGTTCGGTCACCATCTCTCGCGCCCGGATCATCCCGACAGCGACATCGATGACGTCACGGTGGCCACCCTCCAGATGGCCGGAGGTGTCCTCGGGGCGCTCACTGCATCCAGTCTGCTGAGCCACAAGTACCGGGCGGGATTGGAAGTCATCGCCGATGGACTGGCCCTGCAGCTGACCGAAACCGAGCTGACCATCGCGCGCGAAGGTCCGCCGACGACCCGATCACCGGCTAATGACGCCAAGTTCGCCGTCGACCGTGCCTTCATCGACGCCGTGCTCGGCCGCGGGGACGACGTACGGGCTCCCTACCCCGAGGCTCTGCGTACCCATCGACTCGGCCTCGCTATCGCCGAGTCTGCAGCCACCGGCCAGGCGGTGTACCTGTCTGGGAGCGGCCCAGCCGGCGCCGACCCCGCCTTCGAGACACTCTCGTGACCGGCCGGATAGCGACTCTGGTCGTCGATGCACCCGGCAGGGCGCGCTTCGACGAGCAGCCTGAGCCTGCTCTGGGCGAGGGGCTGTTCCGCGCCGAGACGCTCTACAGCGGGCTGTCTGCGGGAACCGAGCTGACCTGGTTCAGGGGGACCAACCCCTTCCTCGAAGCGACCTGGGACGCCGAACTCGGGCTTTTCGACCGCTCGAGGCCATCGGCCGGGTACCCGGTGCGACGGCTCGGTTACATGGAGGTCGCCCGAGTCACCGAATCACGGACAGCAGTGATGCCGACCGGTGGGCTGGTCGCCATGGCCTACGGCCACAAGACTGTTCACCACGGCGATCCGATGACTGAGCACGTAGTGGCACTTCCGGACAACCTGGACCCGGTGCTCGGGGTCTACGTCGCCCACCTCGGTCCGATCTGCGCCAACGGCTTGCTGCACGCCGCGGCAGAGGCGACGATGACCGCGACTCTCGCGGACGGCGTACGTGGTCGATTGGTCCTGGTCACCGGAGGAGGCCTGATCGGGCTGCTGACCGGCTTGTTCGCCGCCCAGCACGGCGCCGCCGAGGTGATCGTCGCTGATCCCACGCCGCAGCGCCGGGCCGCGGCCGTTGGTCTCGGACTCAACGCCGTCGACGAGACCGACGACCTGCCGGCGACTCTCAAGCAGCGCTGGCATCACGCACCCGGTGACCGTGGCGCCGATCTGGTCTTCCAGTGCCGGGGCCGGGCGGAAAGCCTCTCGCTCGCCCTGCGAGCACTGCGTCCGCAGGGCCTCGTAGTGGATCTGGCCTTCTACACCGGGGGCGCCGACGCCGTTCGCCTCGGCGAGGAGTTCCACCACAATGGTCTGTCGCTGCGCTGCGCCCAGATCGGCCGGGTTCCCCGCGGGCAGGCCGCGTTCTGGGACCGGCGGCGACTGTCCCACGAGACGGTCCTGCTTCTTCAGGAACGAGGGTCTGCCATCCGGGAGCACCTCGTCTCCGACGTGGTCCCCTTAGCCAGCGCTCCGCAACTGCTAGCCGAGCTCAGCCAGCGCCGACGTCATGTCCTGTCGGCTGTGTTCGAAACCGATTTCGCTCGGCAGGCCTGACTGTCGGCTTCGAGCCAACACGTCCCGGTACAGAGAAACGTAGGCGCTCGCCATCGCCCCCGGTGAGAACCGTTGGCGGGCAAAGCGTTGGCAGGCGACCGGGTCTAGTTCGTCCAGGCGCTCGAGATAGCCGGCCAATTCTTGCTCGGAGCGGGCAACCCAACCGGTGAGCCCGTGGTCGACCAGGGAGGGGAACACCCCACGGCCCAACCCGACCACCGGCGTACCTGCTGACAGCGCCTCGACCATTGCCGTGCCGCCGGGTTCTTCCCACTGCAAGGGAAACAGCAGGGCGCGAGCGTGCCGAATCAGGTCAACCTTGTCCCGGCCGGAGACGGTGCCGATCCACCGGATCTGGTCCCCGTCGAGATGGGGTGCGATCTCGTCGAGGAAGTACCGGACATCGGGGTAGCCACCTACCACTGAGTCGGGGTCGGCCAGCGCCGCATCGAGGGCCTCGGCATCGGGCATACCGCCGACCGGTCCAGCGAGCACCAGCCGATGCCCGCGGTCCTTGCACAGCCGTACGGCGACCTCGCAGCCCTTTAGCGGGGTGATCCGGCCGAGCACCAGCAGGTGGTCTTTGCGTTCCGCGGATGTGGCAGGCGGCTGGTCGGACTGGGCGACCGCCAGGGGTACGTAACCGATCGTCTGCGCAGCGAGGTTGTCCGGCGCCCGGTCGACCTGTGACTGCGACACCCCCGCGAAGAAGACCCGCCCCCGGCCGTCGAAGCTGCGATAGAAGTCCGGGTGCTTGCCCAGATCCCAGTGCAGGGTCTGCAGGATCGGCGGACCGTCGCCCAGCGCACCGAGCAGGGCCGGCCCCACTACCTCCATGTGGTCGTGGATCAGGTCAAAGGGCCGGCCCGCATCCCGAGCCGCGCGGACGGCCTGTACGACCGCTTGCAGGTGTGCAGGCGCGATACCGCAGGAGGCGTTGTACGGCGCTGCCAGCTGAGCAAACTGAGCGGAATCGAAGGCAGACACCAGCCCGTCAACCGGCAACGAGCTCTCCGCCACCGAGGCCAGCACGACACGGTGGCCGAGTGCCCGCAGTTCGGGGACCAACGTCGCCACCACGTTTTCGATACCGCCGTAGCCGCCGGGAGGTACGGCCAGCCAGGGACCGGCGTTCATCAGGATGTTCAGGCCCATAGGAGGGTCCAGCGCCTAGCCGAGCCTGGGAACGGGCATCAGGCCCTGACCGCGGCGGGCGTACTCCGGGACCGATCTCATCGGCGGCCGGTCCCGGGTGGCGACGTCCCAGTCGACGAACTCGTGCCCGTCCGCGACCCGTACGAACTGGGTGAGCATCGCCGACTGCGGTCCGTAATTGAACCCCGCAGGTAAACGTTGCAGCGCCGTCTGCAGGATCTGGCCCGCCATCCGGCCCAGTGCGGGATCGGCTTGGTGACTGTGCCGTCGGACTCCGAGGTCGGTCTGGGCCAGCGCGTCGAGACCTGCCATCTCGAGAAGGTCGATCAGCAATGCCACCTCGACGCCGTACCCGGAAGCGAACGGGACCGCCTCGAGTAGACGCCGCCGTCCCGCGTACTCACCGGACAGGGGCTGTACGAACCCGGCCAACTCCGGCCACATCGCATTGAGCAGCGGACGAGCGATCAACTCCGTCACCCGGCCGCCGCCCTCGGGTGCGATTCCGTGAGCAGTCTGCAGAGGACGGTCGTAGAGGCCCTTGACGTAGCCCACTTTCTCGTCGGTGAGCATGGGCCCGACCAGCCCGACGACAAAGGACGGATCGAAATCGATCAGGTCGGCATCGACAAAAGCGACGATGTCGCCGGACGTCGCGAAAAGCGACTTCCAGAGCACGTCACCTTTACCCGGCCACCGGCCATGCGAGGGCAACAGCTCTTCTGAGTTGATGACCGTGGCCCCGGCTGAGCGCGCCACCATCGCCGTGCGGTCTTGGGAGCCGGAGTCGATCACGACGAGTTCGTCGACGAGTGGCACATCCGCGACGAGGCTGCTGCGGATGCGCTCGACGATCTGGCCGACCGTGCGCTCCTCGTTCAGGGCTGGGAGTACGACGCTGATCCGATCACCGTTGCGATTCTTGGCTTCCACCAGGCGTCGCGGGTCGAAGTCTGCGGTTCGGTAGGTCCTTCGTTGGAACCAATCGCGCACGTCGTTGTCCATGTCACTCCTCATCCAAAGGTGCCAGGACGTCCGCAAGGCGAACGGGGGAATGCGGCAGAGAACGTGGAGATGACTTTCCGGTGACCCTGATGGAGGCCATATGACGGTCCTTACGACGTAAGCCCCGTGACAGTTCATAGCGTAGGCCCTACCCGGGGCTGACTTCCAGCCCCTGAGAAATTTTGTTACTGGCGGGTAGCCTCACGCCATGGCGGCCCCCCACTATGACGTGCTGGTCCTCGGCAGTGGGTTCGGGGGCTCGGTGGCGGCCCTGCGTCTGACCGAGAAGGGCTACCGGGTCGGCGTCCTGGAGGCGGGCCGCCGCTTCGACGAGTCGAGCTTCCCGAAGACGTCCTGGGACGTCCGCAACTTTCTCTGGGCACCCAGGCTCGGTTGCTTCGGAATCCAGCGGATCTCATTGCTGCGCAATGCGCTGATCTTGTCCGGCGCCGGCGTCGGCGGTGGGTCGCTGAACTATGCCAACACCTTGTACGAGCCGCCCAACGCGTTCTACACCGACCCGCAGTGGTCACACATCGCCGACTGGAACGCCGAACTGCGCCCGTACTACGACCAGGCCCAGCGGATGCTCGGCGTCACGACCAATCCGGTGACGACCGCGGCCGACGAGGTGCTGCGCGGCGTGGCCGAGGACCTCGGGGTCGGCCACACCTATCGCCCAACGCCGGTCGGCGTGTTCTTCGGCAGCCCCGGGATCGAGGTGGACGACCCCTACTTCGGCGGAGCGGGCCCGCGCCGGTCCGGTTGCCTGAACTGCGGAGCCTGCATGACCGGCTGCCGACACAACGCCAAGAACACGCTGACCAAGAACTACCTGCACCTCGCCGAATCCGCTGGGGCGCAAGTGCATCCACTGACCACGGTGACCTCGCTCCGGCGCGGACGGCCCGGAGGTGGCGATGCGGGATTCGAGATCGAGACGGTACGGACCGGGCGCTGGGTCAACCAGGCCCGCCAGACGTTTACGGCCGATCAGGTGGTGCTGGCCGCCGGGGCGTTGGGTTCGGCCAAGCTGCTGCATCGGATGCGGGACTCCGGTGCTCTGCCGAACCTCTCGCCACGGTTGGGAGTTCTGACCCGGACAAACTCCGAGGCGATCATCGGGGCCCGTACCTGGGCCGTCGACGCCGACTTCTCGCGTGGGGTGGCCATCACGTCCTCGATCCACCCGGACGCCAACACCCACATCGAGCCGGTGCGCTATGGCAAGGGCAGCGACGCGATGGGCCTGCTGCAGACGGCACTGGCCGACGGAGACCAACGTGGCCCCCGACTTCTCGCCTGGCTGCGCGAGCTGATTCGGCTGCGGGGCAAGGCCCTCGACGTGCACAACCCAAAGGGCTGGGCCGAGAAGACCATCATTCTGCTGGTCATGCAGACCCTGGACAACTCGATCACGACGTTCACCAAGCGCGGCCTGTTCGGACGGCGGCTGTCCTCCCGCCAGGGGCATGGCGCCCCCAACCCCAGCTGGATTCCGGCCGGTCACGACGTCGCCCGGCGGGTTGCCAAAAGGATCGATGGGGTTCCCGGCGGAGCGTGGAACGACGTCGCGAACATCCCGATGACCGCGCACTTCATCGGCGGTGCTGCGATCGGGGACTCGGCGAAGACGGGCGTGATCGACCCGTACCACCGCGTCTACGGCTATCCGGACATGTCTGTTGTCGATGGTGCCGCGATCTCGGCAAACTTGGGCGTCAACCCGTCCCTGACGATCACGGCCCAGGCCGAGCGGGCGATGGCCATGTGGCCCAACAGGGGTGAGCCGGATGCGCGGTCGGCCCCGGGCGCACCGTACGTGCCGGTGGTCGCGGTGCCGCCGACCAAACCTGCCGTACCACCCTCGGCTCCAGCAGCCCTGCGCCTGTCGATCACCCCGATCTGAGTGCGCCGACGACCCTGCCCACCGTTTTCCCCCGGCCGGCATGGGAACCCAGCGCCGAAGGGGTGCATCGTAGAAGGATGACCGACTTCATCGCAGACCTGCCCGCGCCGACCGAGGAGACGCGAGCATGAGCGGCCTGACCCTGACCCTGCTGTTGCTGGGCGGGACCGTCGTCCTGATCGCTTCGTTCGTTCTCGTCTCCTACAACCGGTTCATCGCTCAGCGGAACCTGATCGCAGAGTCGTGGAAGCAGGTCGATGTCGAGTTGCAGCGTCGTTTCGATCTGATTCCCAACTTGATCGAAACGGTCAAGGGGTACGCCGCGCATGAGCGCCAGGTGTTGGAGAACGTGACCGCAGCGCGTGGGGCGGCGTTGGCGCGGGCCCAGGCCGGCGCCGGACCGGCGGCCCGGCAGGACACCGAGAATGCCTTCACCCGGGCCATCGGCGGATTGTTCGCCGTAGCCGAGAACTACCCCAACCTGCGCGCCAGCGAGAACTTCGCTCAGCTGCAGGGCGAGTTGGCCAACACCGAGGACCGGATCGCGGCCGGACGTCGGTTCTACAACGGCAACGTCCGCGCCTTCAACACTCGCGTCGAGTCGGTACCGAGCAACATTGTCGCCGGCATGTTCTCCTTCACCCAGTTCGAATACTTCGAGATCGAGGATCCGCAGGCCCGACGTCCGGTCCGCGTGCAGTTCTGACCGTCTGCCCCGGAAGTCAGGAAGCGAGGACAGCATGAAATCGAGCGTGATCATGTGGATCCTCTTCGGAATCGTGGCCATCACGTTGACCGTCCTTGCCCACTACGCCGCCAAGAAGCGCCGTGCGGCGATGGCGGCGCAGGCTGGCCAGATGGGATTCGCGTACGCGCCAGACGATCCCGGCCTCGTGCAGCAGTTCGCGTTGTTGGGGGATCGGTTCGACCGCGGCTTCGGCAGGCGAGCTCGCAACGTCCTGACCGGTACGTGGGACGGGCGCCCCGCGGTGGCGTTCGACTACTCGTACAAGACCCGCTCCAGCGACAGAACACAGATTCACTACCTCAGCGTGGTCTGCCTCCATTGGGGCTTGAGCGCGCCGTCGCTATCGGGTACTGCCGGAGGGCGCAGTGAGCCGGGCCATGGGCAAGCTGGTCGGTGATGACGTGCAACTCGAGAGCGACGAGTTCAATCGCGCCTTCCGGGTCACCTCGGACAACCGTCGCTTCGCCACCGACGTGCTTCATGCCAGGACCATGCAG
>JACCUF010000232.1 GCA_013811975.1 Geodermatophilaceae bacterium
TCAAGGGCATCGGCGAGCTCGGCATCGTCGGGGCTCCGGCCGCGATCGCGAACGCCGTCTGGCACGCCACCGGGGTCCGCCAGCGCGACCTGCCGATCCGCCCCGACCGCGTCATCGACACCCACCCACGCCCGAACACCGCTTGAGCATCGTTCGGCCTGCTACCGCGCGCTGATTCGGTGCGGTAGCGGTGCTCGGTCGCGAGAGCGGAACGGCGGCGAGTACGAGCAACCAGCGATCGCCGTCGGTTGAAAGCCGCTCGTTACCCAATGGCGGAGCCGACGCAGACCAGGAGGAAGCCGATGAGCAGGAGCCAGGATCGGAGGCCCTGGAAGAACTCCCACCGGTCGCGGGTCTGTTTCCAGTCAGGTGGGGGGCTCTCGGCGTCCCACTTGCCGGTGGCAAGGTTGATCGGCACGTTGAACACGACCGTCGAGACCAGCGCCAGTACGAAGGCGGCGACCGCCAGCCAGCGCCAGAGCTGCGAGCCACCGTCACCACTACTCGCCGACGAGATCGCGAACACGACGCACAGCGTCATCCCCACCGGCATCACCCTGCCGAAGGTCCGCAGCAGGCCTTGCTCGACCTGCAGATGTGCCGTCGGCGGCAAACGGCGGATCACCGGATGCACGAACGCGTACGACCCGAACTCCGCACATGCCACGAAGCCGGTGATGACCAGCGTCGCGAACTCGAGGACGTTCACTCGTTGTCCCCCTGAGGCTCGGATTCCGACAGGCCGAACCGGTCATAGACCCGGCGCAACGGAGCCGGTGCCCACCAGTTGGCGTCACCGCCGAGACGCAGGAAGGCGGGCACCAGCAAGCCGCGGACCAGCGTCGCGTCGAGCAGTATCGCAAGGGTCATGGCCAGACCGAACAGCTTGATGGTGTTGACGTGCGAGGTGAGTGCGAAGGCGATGAAGGTGATGGACAGCACGCCGGCGGCAGCGGTCATGATCCGGCCGGTGCGTTGGAGGCCGTTCGCAACGGCGGCCGTGTTGTGGCCCCCGTTCGCGTCGTACTCCTCCTTGATCCGTGAGATGAGGAACACCTCGTAGTCCATCGACAGCCCGAACGCGATGCAGAACACCAGCATCGGGATCGCGGTGTCGATGGTGCCGGTGGAGGTGAAGTCCAACAGCCCAGACAGGTTGCCGTCCTGGAAGATCCACACCATCGCGCCGAAGACCGCACCCAAGCTCAGCACGTTCAGCACGAGGGCCTGCAACGGGATGAGAAGACTCCCGGTCATCAGAAACAGGAGCACGAACGTCGCGACCGCGATGATCGCCAACGCGAGCGGAACTCTCGAGAAGATGCTGTCCTTGGAGTCGGCGAGGTCGGCGGACTGGCCCGTCACCAGGAACTCGGTTCCGGTGTCGAGCTCGCGGATGTCGCGGACCAGCTGCTCGCCCTCCGGGGAGATCGGCTCGACACCGGAGCGGACCTCCATGTACGCACCGGTGCCATTGTCGAACCTGGCCGCGGCCGGGCCGGGTTCGCTGACCTGGTCCCCGTCGGCGTAGGTACCGGTGACGGTCTCGACCGCAGCGACCTCCGCCAGCTCGGAGATCTGCTGAGCGAGCCCAGCTGCCTGCTCCGGACCGCCGGAGGGCAGCACCACCGAGAGTGCGCTCGCGCCTCCGCCGCCGAACTCGGTGCGCAGTGTGTCGCCCACCACTCGCACCGCCTGGTCGCGAGGTAGGTACCGGTCATCGGGCAACCCGAACGTCACACCGAGCAGCGGCGTTGCCAGCAACACGAGCAGCAGGACAACCGGCGTGCCCACCTGCAGCGGCCGGCGCATCACTGTGGTCGCGATCCGATGCCACCTGCCGGTGCCCGTCGCGACAGGCCGCCGGCCTTTGCCGATGGCCAGCCTGTCGACCCGTGACCCGAGCACCGACAGCAGGGCCGGCAAGCTGATCAGCGCGCCGAGCATGGCGATCGACACGACGGCGACACCGCCGTACGCGAACGAGCGGAGGAAGTACAGCGGGAAGATCAGCAAGGCGGACAGCGCAACAGCGACGATGAGCCCGCTGAACGCAACCGTGCGCCCGGCGGTCTGCACCGTGCGCGCGATCGCTTGCTCCGTGCCCAGTCCAGCCGCGATCTCCTCGCGGAACCGCGAGACGATGAGCAGGCTGTAGTCGATCGCAAGTCCGAGTCCGAGTGCAGTGGTCAGGTTGATGGCGAAGATGGAGACGTCGGTAGCTTGACTGACCAAGAACAAGGACAGGAACGTGCCCAAGACCGCGATCGCGCCGACGCCGATCGGCAGAAGTCCGCTGATCACGCTGCCGAAAACCAGCGCCAGCAGGATCAGCGTGAGCGGCACGGCGATCGCCTCAGCGATCGCCAAGTCCTCGCCGATGATCCCGCCGAGGGACACGCCGAGTGCCGCAGGACCGCCGGTGTCGATCTCCAGACCGCCCCGAGCTGCGTAGTCGGCGATGATCGGCTCTGCGGCCGCCTCCACCGCCTCCTCGTCGCCAGCTAGCCGGACCAGGATCAGTGCCCTGTCGCCGTTCTCACTGCGCAACGCAGGATTGCCGGTGCTCCAGTACGACACGGCCTGTGCCACTCCCGGCTCATCCGCGACCTCGTCGGTCAGCGCTTGCCCGGCGGCCTTGGCGGTTGCCGAGTCGACTCCACCGTCCGCGGTGACCACCATGACGAGGTCCGGACTACCGGCGTCGAACTCCTCCGCAAGCAGTACCCGGGCCCGAACCGACTCTGCGTCCGGGTCGTCGAACCCGCCGCCCTTCAACTGGCTGAACACCGAGACGCCGGACACACCGGCAAGAGCGACGAACACCACCGTGCCGACCAACAGCGCCCAACGCCGGTGGAAGACGAACCGACCCAACCACGCAAACATTGCTCGCCTCTCGGCCGCCCGGGAAGGGCCAACGTCCGCCCTAGTTCAGTTGAGAGTAGTATAGACCGGAGTATGATGCTAGAGACGACTTCCGGGAGCGACTCTGGTGCAGTCAGCGGTCGGTCGGTCCCGACTGCGCGTCGAGCAGCGCTTGGACCTCAGCCGTCCAGGCAATGGTCGCCTCAGCCTGCAACACGCAGTAGCGAGCAGATGCTCGCCCGAAACGCCGCGAGTCAGCTGGATCTAGTCCGTCCAGATGCGCGATCACCGTCGACAGCTCAGCGCGAAGTGCCTCTGCCCGGTCGCGATGCACCCGCAACTGGTCGGCAAGTCGGTCGGGGCTCATGTATGCGCCGAGGAACGTCTTGAGCACTGCCAGATCCTGATTGCGCCGGCGCTGCTCGGGCTGGGCAGAGTCGAGCCACTCGCGGAGCGCCGACATCCCGGCTGGGGTGGTCTCGTAGACCCGCTTGTTCGGGTAGCGGTCCTGCCGGACGGCGGTGCCACGTGACCAGCCCAGCTCCTCCAGCCGGGCCAGCTCGGTGTAGAGCTGGCTGCGGCTGACCGGCCAGAAGTGGCGCACCGACCTGTTCGCGAGGGCAGCGATGTCGTAACCCGAGCCAGGCCGCTTGGCCAACAGCCCCAAGACGACGAAGGTTGTCGCCGAGGCGTTCATGTC
>JACCUF010000290.1 GCA_013811975.1 Geodermatophilaceae bacterium
GGATCGCTGTCCACATCCACGACAGCATTGGTCACGATGCCGGTGAGGAAGACCTCGAAGATATCGAAGCGCGGGGTCGGCGGTGCCGTGATGCCGTAGATCGCCTCGATCAGCTTCGGGACCTCTGGGCTGAGGATCCGCCCCTCGGGGTTAGCCGCATCCAATGCGGCAGCGTCCTGAGCCGGGTTGATCGAGTTGAAGGCATCCTTCAGCCCGGCCGGAACAACCACCTCGTTGACCAGCGGCATGCCCAGGCGCGAGACCTGGACCTCGTTGGCAGCAGTGATCCCGCCGCCGTCGACCGCCGAGCCGTCCGCGTTGCGGAGCGGAGCCCGCGACGTAGTACTCCAAACGCCGATGATCGGGTTGTCAGCAGACTTCTGGTTCAGGGCCACTTCGTCCCACGGAACCTGCAACACGATGCTGTTGACGTTGTAGCAGGCCAGCGTGTCCTGTCCGACCTCGGACAGGTCGCCGCCGTAGAGGAGGTCGAAGATCCGCAGGTCGAGGAAGAACGAGTCATCGGCCTGGGTGGCAACGGTGAAGCCACCGTCCACCGGCTCGATCGCGTCTTCCCGGAGGACGTTGTAGCCCTCTTCACCACCCATGCTGGCATCACCGGTGTAGGACGGGGCCGACTGCGGACCCTCGAGGTCGCTGCCGTCGAGCAGAACCTCCGACGTGCCGGCGTCTGTATCGATCTTCGTCAGCGTGTAGTACTGGCGGAAGAGCAGGTCTGGGTCATCGAGCGAGGTCACCGGCCCGATGTTGTAGAGGAAGGTGGTGAGACCGCGCAGGTCCTCGGTGAAGAACTGCAACCGGTAGGTGATGTCGGCAACGGCGTCACCGTCGTTGTCGATGTTGATGTCGTAGAAGGCGTCTTCGGCCCACGGGTAGAAGTTGGGGCCGCCGTTGGGCTCCGAGAACGGAATCCAGTTCGCGATGAGGGCGACTGAGTCCGGGGCGTCAGCGGGGACGAACGCGTACACGTCGGTGTTGTCCACCGTTGGGTCGCCAGCGATGAGCGGCGCTTCCCGGTGACTCGACGCGCCCGCAGTCTGCCCGGCGAAGCCGAGAACTGCCGAGCCGAGTAGCAGGCCCCCGGCGGCGATCAAAGCGGCCGGCTTGCGGCCTCGGGTCAGCAGCGGCTCTCGCAGCGGCCTAGAGCTTTCGGTCATGCACAGTCCTTCCGGAGGCTCCGCCCACGCGGAGTTCATTGACATCAATGACGCAGGCATCCAGCTGTGGAACACACTCGATACGCGACACAGAGCCAACGTTCCCCCGTGCCGACGCTGCGGCAAGGACCACCATAGGCAGAACGACCGGTATAAAGCCAGCCCACCCCCACTATTTTCGACAATTAAGGCGAATATCTCGTGCCTTGCAATGTAAGCGCCTCGGTAATGGCGGATGTGCACAAGTTTCAACTGTTGGGTAACCGAAGTCGGCTGGTCATGGCCTCCAGCGCAACCCGCGGTTTCACATTGAGTTCCAGCGCCTCCCGGCAGGCCAGGACGGCCTCCAGCCTGGTCAATGCCGCACCTGGCTCGAGGCTGCCAGCCAGCCGGGCGGTGTCGGCTCGGCGGTCGGGATGGGCCAGTTGCGCATCAGCAGCTCGCGCGCGTACGACGAGAACGTCGCGATAGCAGCCAGCCAGATCCACCAACGACCGATCCAATGCATCGCGGTTGAGCCGAGTGGCCCGTGACTTCTGCCGGCGCTCGAGTTCTTTCATCGCTCCCGCGGCACCACGGGCGCCTCCTCGACCCAACCCGGGTCCCTGACCGCCGGCACCGTAGGCGAGCTGCCAGTCCTGCGTCTCTGCGCTGTCCAGGACCGCAGAGCGGGACTTGGCCTCCTCCTCGGCGCTGAGAATCAGCTCGTCTGCCGCCGCCAGGCAAGCCGCGAGGGAGGTCAGCGACGCCGGGATGTCGAGGACCGCCTTACGGGTCAGCCGCGCGCTCTCGTCGCGGGCCAGGTGCCGGGCTCGGCCGACGTGACCCTGCGCGGCCGATGAGGCCCAGGCAGCCATGGCCGGATCGATACCGTCTCGGCGTACCAGCACTTCGGCAATCGCTGCCGGCGAGGGAGTGGTCAACGACACCGCCCGGCACCGCGACCGAATGGTGATAGGTACGTCGTCAGGGTGCAGTGACGGCGCACACAGCAGGAAGACACCGCGCGGCGGAGGTTCCTCGATCGCCTTGAGCAACGCATTGGCGGCGCGTTCGGTGAGCCGGTCGGCGTCCTCGATGATGACGATCTGCCAGCGGCCCCCCGAGGCCTTGCGGCTACCGGTACGTACCAACTCGCGGGTGTCGTTCACCCCGAAGGAAAGGCCCTCGGGCGCCACGACGGTGACGTCCGCGTGGGTGCCGGCCAGCGTCGTGTGACAGGCCCGACACTGCCCGCAGCCGCCCTGCTCGCATTGCAGCGCCGCGGCGAAGGCCCGGGCAGCCACCGAGCGCCCTGATCCCGGCGGACCGGTGAACAACCAGGCGTGGGTCATCGACGCCGGATCGTGGGCAGCTTCGGCAAGGACGTCGACGGCCTCGGTCTGGCCGACGACATCGGTCCAGACGCTCATGGGGACAACGGCCCAGCGACGTGCTCGTCGCCGGCCAGGGAGGCAAGGACTGCGACGGCGATCTGGGCGGCCAGCGACGCACGGGACGCCGTGGCGTCGAGCACCAGATAGCGAGCCGGTTCCGCGGCCGCCAGGACAAGGAAGCATTGCCGTACCCGTTCGTGGAAGTCCTGCGCCTCGC
>JACCUF010000296.1 GCA_013811975.1 Geodermatophilaceae bacterium
GAGCACTCCGACCCCGCTGCGCTCGCGGGTCAGCTCAATGCACACCGGGGCGCCATGAACGCTGCCATCCTCTCCGAGAAGGGAACAGTCATGCAGTACGTAGGAGACGCGGTCATGGCGGTATTCGGAGCACCCGATCCTCAGCCCGACCATGCGACCCGGGCGATCAACTGTGCGAAGGCGATGCACGCTGGACAGCACCGCCTCGACCAGACGTGGGCGACCGAGGGACTGGCTCCCTTCGGCCTCGGAATCGGGATCAGTACCGGCGAGGTCGCCGCGGCTCTGCTCGGCAGCGACGAGCGATTGGAATACACGATGGTCGGGGACACGGTGAACCTCGCGCAGCGACTGCAGGATCTTGCCCGGCCGGCGGGAACGACGGTCCTGAGCGCCGCGACCGTCGATGCTGCCGACGGCGAGTGGCCCCTGCAGCCGATGGGCGAGTGCCTGGTCAAGGGCCGGACCACTCCGGTCGTCGCTTTCCGGCTACCCGCGCAGGACCAGGCCACAGAGGCACCCACCATGGCCGGTGCGTCGGCTCACCCACGTTCGACCAGCCAGGCGCAGGACCGATGACCACCGCTTCGAAACTGTGGGCCGTGGAGCCAGAGACGGCGGCGGCGGGTGCCGATGCGGCGCCAGGTGCTGCTGCGGCGGTGTCGATACGACACGCTCGACGCACCTATACCGCCGACCTGGCCCCCGTACGCGCGCTGCGAGGGATCGACCTGGACGTCGCCTCCGGTGAGTTCGTCGCGGTGACCGGCCCGTCCGGATGCGGCAAATCGACACTGCTCAATGTGATCGCCGGGCTGGACACCCTCGACGAGGGCACGATCGAGGTGGACGGGCAGCGCGTCGACGGTCGCGACGAGGATTGGCTGGCGACCTTCCGACGCCACCACATCGGGATCGTGTTCCAGTTCTTCAACCTCCTCGACGGGGTATCGGCGTTGGACAACCTGGTCCTTCCCGGCGTCCTCGGTGGCATGCGCCGTCGCGCCGCCGAAGCCCGCGCCCGAGACCTACTAGATCTGCTCGGCCTTGGCGATCGAGCCGCGCAGATCCCCGCTGTCCTGTCCGGTGGCCAACGTCAGCGGTTGGCCATCGCCCGTGCGCTGGTCAACGAACCGACGTTGTTACTCGCCGACGAGCCCACGGGTGCGTTGGACACAGCTGGCGGTCAGGAGATCCTGGAACTCTTCCGCCGGCTGCACGCCGGTGGACAGACGATCGTGCTGGTCACGCATTCGCCCGAGGTGGCCGCCGGGGCGGCACGGCAGGTGCGCTTGCGCGACGGCCTGATCGAGGCAGATTCCGCCGTGCCGAGCGACCCGGACGCCCCAGATACGAGCCGCGAGCGTCAGGACACCGATGCCGTGTCGGCCGAGCTGGCTCCCGGGGCTGTGTGATGGCGGCCGTACGCACCTGGCTGCGGTTGGACCTGCGGCGACGAAGGCGGTCGCTGACCGTTCTGGCCCTACTGATCGCGTTCACGACAACGGCGGTGCTGACGGCCGCAGCCGGTGCGCGACGGGGCGATTCCGCGATCGAGCGACTCACGGCAGACACCCTGCCGCTTGACCTCGTCGTCCTGCCCAATGAACCGGGCTTTGATTGGGACGCGGTGCGCGATATGCCCGAGGTCGAGGCGGTCTCCACGTTCGTGGTCGGCAGCTTTGCCCTCGAGGAAACTGCCGACGACAGCGCTGGGGATCCGATCGCGAGTTCGCCGGTGTTGCTCCCCCCGGGCGACGACGATGTCGCCAGAACCGTTGAGGCGCCGGTGGTACTCGAGGGCCGGATGTTCGACCCGACCCGGATCGACGAGGCGGTCATCTCAGCCGCCTTCGTCGAGTCGTTCGGGTACAGCGTCGGGGACACCGTGACCCCAGCGCTGGCCTCGCCGGGGCAGATCGATGCCTACGCGGAAGGTGGAGAAGCCCCGACCAACGTCGACGATCTCGAGGGGCCGCGGTTCTCCATCAAGATCGTCGGGGTGATCCGCTCGCTGTGGTACTCCGACTCGGTGGGCTCGCCGGGCTTCCTGCTTCCCTCGCCCGCGGTCTTCGCGACCTACCCGGAAAGTTTCCTCGGGTCCGGCCAAGACCAGGGCTTCCTCAATGCCCTGGTGCGGCTGCGTGACGGTGGGGCGGGAATACCCGAATTCCAGACCGCACTGGCAGAGCTGACCGGACGCACGGATATCGAAGTCTTCAATGGGCCGGAGGACACCGCCGCGGCAGAACGCCGAAACAGCTTCGAGTCCGACAGTCTCTACGCGTTCGCCCTGGCTGCGCTGCTGGCCGCCCTGTTCCTCGTCGGCCAGTCCGTGGCCCGCTACACCGCGGCCAGCCTCACCGAGATGCGCACCCTGGCCGCCGTCGGCATGACACCCACCCAGAGCCTTCAGGCCGCCGTCGCCGGTCCGGTTTTCGCCGCCCTGGCCGGAACGTCTGTCGGGATTGGCCTGGCAGCCCTGGCTTCGCGGTGGTTTCCGATCGGATCCGCTGCATTGGCCGAGCCGGATCCTGGGATATCGCCGGACTGGTTGGTGCTGGGCATCGGCTGGGTCGCCATCCCGCTCATGGTGGCCGGAGGGGCTGCGGGCTCGGCATTGGTGGCGCGTAGCGCAGCAAAGGCAACTGCGACCCCTCGGCGCTCGACGATCGCTTCCACCGCGGCCCGGCTGGGCTGGCCGGTGCCGGTGGTCGTCGGCACGCGATTCGCGCTCGAACCGGGCCGAGGCCGCAGCGCGATTCCCGTACG
>JACCUF010000297.1 GCA_013811975.1 Geodermatophilaceae bacterium
GCGGCGAAGTCGACCATGCCGATCAGTTCGGCCATCTCCCGGATCGGTTGCTCCGCGGCCTGCTGACTCATGGGTTGCAGGACGCTGGTGGCGACGTGAGCGGAATCGGCCAGATCACGCAGGTCACGCATGGCCGTTGCCGCGTCACCGGAGGAGCTGTCGGTCACGCACACCATCCGCAGGTCGCGGTGGCCGTCCTCGGTGCGGTCCCGGAAGAAGTCGTCTTCAGCGACTGCACGCAATGGTCCGGACAGGACCCGACGAGCCGGAACCGCCTGCTCGGGCAGCCGGAAGTGCGCCGCAGGGAGACCGGCGAGAACTGCCAACTGATCCACCGCGCGGGTGCCAGCCACACCGGCCACCGCGCCTTGGGAGACCAGCATCGGCAGCGAATCGAGCAGTTCCAGCGCCAGCGTCTTGGCCGGATTGGCGAAGGACTCCTGATTGGGCCCGCAGCGCAGCGCCGACTCATCCAGGAGATCGGCGACCGTCTCTGGCTCCCAGACCGCGGTGGGCAGGATTCCGGTCACGCCGGCTACCAGCAGCGCGGGGGTCATCAGGGACCACAGCGACGCCTGCTGTTCGCGGCTGCCCGGTAGCGCCACGTATGGAGCGCGGGCCTGCGCGCAGCGAGCGTGCAGCGGAGCATCAGCGGCACCGACTCCGACCAGCGCGCAGCCGCGGCGAGCGGCCTCGTCGGCAGCCGTCAGGGCGTAGGCCCCCGCGCCGGTGCGGCTGAGCACCAACACGAGATCGACAGCGGTCACCCACACGGGGATGTCCGGACCCGGAACGTGGATGACCCAGACCGGGCAGTCTGCGCCGGACAGCGCGCTCAGAGCCGAACCGACGATCGCGCCCTCGCGGCGGCCAACCACGACCAGTGCGCGCGGACGACCGACATCGGCCAGAGAGGTGATGTGTGCCTCCTCGACCAGCCGGGCGGTCTCTCTTACCTGCGCGCCGGCGCTGGCCACCGCACGCAACAACCGTCGAAGGTCACGCTCGACAAGTCGCTCAGGTGAATCGAAGAGTTCGTCGACCGAGCCAGGCGTTGTCATGGGCGGTCAGTCATTCGCGGTCAGCCGGCACGATGCCGGGCCTCGTCGAGCAACAGAACCGGGATGCCGTCCCGGATCGGGAAGGCCCGATCGCACTCGGTGCACAACAGCTCAGTACCCGCGGGATCGAGTTCGAGGGGGGCGTGATGCTCCGCGGGACAGGCCAGAATCGCGAGCAGGTCGGGGTCGATGCCGGCCGCCGGCTCCCGGTCAGACGGTTGAGGCACCGACGACCTCCAGTACCTCGTCGCGCAGTCGTTCCATCCCCGCACGGTCGGGGCCTTCGACGTTGAGTCGTAACAGGGGTTCGGTGTTGGAGGCTCGCAGGTTGAACCAGCTGCCGTCGGGGAAGGAGACGGTCAGACCGTCCAGGCGATCGACGTCCGCGCCCGGCCTATCCGCGAAGGCCGTCTCCACCGCCCCGGAGCTGGCGACCGGATCGGCCACAGTGGAGTTGATCTCGCCCGAACCCGCGTAGCGCTCGTAGTCGCGAGCGAGTTCGGACAGCGGCGAGTCCTGTTCGCCGAGGGCAGCCAGCACGTGCATCGCCGCGAGCATCCCGGTGTCGGCGCGCCAGAAGTCCCGGAAGTAGTAATGAGCTGAGTGCTCGCCACCGAAGACAGCATTGGTACGGGCCATCTCGGCCTTGATGTAGGAGTGCCCGACCCGGGTACGTACTGGCCGGCCGCCGTGCTCGGCAACGATCTCCGGCACAGCGCGGGAGGTGATCAGATTGTGGATGACCACCTCGCCCGGGTGCTTGGTCAGCTCCCGTACGGCGACCAGCGCGGTGACCGCCGACGGCGAGACCGGCTCGCCGCGTTCATCGATCACGAAGCAGCGGTCGGCGTCCCCGTCGAAGGCCAGACCGAGATCCGCGCCGACCTCCCGGACCTTGGCCTGGAGGTCGACGAGGTTGGCCGGATCCAACGGGTTCGCCTCGTGGTTCGGGAAGGTGCCGTCCAGCTCGAAGTACATCGGGATGATCGTCAGCGGCAGATGGGCCAGAACGGCGGGGACGGTGTGCCCACCCATGCCGTTACCGGCATCGATCACCACGATCAGCGGTCGGATGCCGCGCAGGTCGACCAGCTCACGCAGGAAAGCCGCGTAGGGCGCAAGCATGTCCTCGGTGTGAGCCTTGCCCAGCCGCGGCTCGGGCTGCAGCGGGCCCGCTTCGGCCAGGCGACGGATCTCCTGTAGGCCGGTGTCAACGCCGATTGGCGCCGCGCCGGCCCGGCAGAGCTTGATGCCGTTGTATTGCGCCGGGTTGTGACTGGCGGTGAACATCGCTCCCGGCAGGTTCAACGAGCCGGAGGCGAAGTAGAGCATGTCGGTGGAGCCCAGGCCCGCCTCGACGACGTCCACGCCCTGGGACAGCACGCCCTCGGCGAAGGCTCGGGACAGCGGAATCGAACTCTCCCGCATGTCGTGGGCGGTCACGATCGCCGTCGCCGCGACATGGTGAGCGAAAGCCGCGCCCAGGTCGCAGGCGATCTGCTCGTCGAAGTCGTCGGGTACCACTCCGCGAATGTCATATGCCTTGACGATCGCCGCCAGATCCCGCGTCTTCATAACGCTAGGCAGCCTATCCGGGCGCGGTGGTGCCCCTCGTCAGGGCAGGCACGCCCTCAGGGCAGCACCGGCACAGCGCGGAGATGGCCGCGTCGCCCGCTTGCAGGCGGCGGCGGTTCCGGCCGCACAGTTGGCCTGGCCGCCTCGCGTACGGCATCGGCCAGGGCAAGCAGGTCATCGGTGCTGGGCAGGATGGCATCAGGATCGACCTCGTGCCGGACGACCTCCCATCCTCGCGGGGCGGTCAGGCGATGGCCATGGGCCTCGCACAGGTCGTAGCTGTGCGGTTCGGAGAAGGAGGCCAGCGGTCCGACGACCGCGGTGGAGTCGGCGTAGACGTAGGTCAGGGTTGCGACTGCCGCGTTGGCGCATCCGCTGCGCGAGCACCGCCGTGCCTGCTGCCTCACGAGCCGGGACGTTATCCGGACTTCCGACAATATCGGGGAAGGCGCACCGACGCGATAACGGCTCCGGGGAGCTCGACCCGCCGTAGGCTCGGCCCGTGAGCCGCAGCCGTCCCGAACGCAGCCGGTCACGTGACCGCCGGGGCCGTGGGCTCCGCGGCCGGCTGGTCCCGCAGACGGTCCCGCTGGCCCGCTCCCGAGCCGCTCAGTTCGATGACCTCGTGCTCGACACCGTCGAGGACCTCGAACTGCGCTGGCAACGCGAACTCGATGGCGTCGAGTTCGCCGTGGAGGACGTGCCGTACCTGACGACAGCCAGCCCGGACGAACTCATCCACGGCAGTGACGTTCTCGAGGACGGCAATGTCCCGCTGGCCAGACTGCTCCCGGCGAGGCTGTCGGAGTCCGGGCACCGGCTGCCGGCGCGGATCGTGCTCTATCGCCGGCCACTTGAGATCCGGGCGCACGACCGCAATGACCTGGCCGATCTGGTCCACGAGGTGGTCGTCGACCAAGTGGCCGTGCTGCTTGGTCGCGACCCCGAGGACATCGATCCCGGGCATTGACCCACCGACTTGCTCAGGCCCCTGGCCAGCGAGCCCGCCGCTGGACTCAGACGGCCCGCTTGCGTAGCTTGCGCCGCTCCCGCTCGGACAGCCCGCCCCAAATTCCGAACCGCTCGTCGTGGGCCAGTGCGTACTCCAGGCATTCGGCGCGTACCTCGCAGCCGGTGCAGATCTTCTTCGCCTCCCGTGTCGAGCCGCCCTTCTCCGGGAAGAAGGCCTCGGGGTCGGTTTGGGAGCACAATGCGCGCTCCTGCCAGTCCCGCTCGGTCTCCTGGCCCCAGGGATCGGTCGTGTACACATCGACGCCGAACGGATCCGCGGCCGCCCGGTCACTGTGCAGCCAGTCCCTCCCAAACCCATCAGCGGCGGTGCCTGCACCATTGTCGGGGGTCTTGGGGACGCCGATGACCTCGGAGACGGCCGACCCCCGACCGCCTCCAGCGGGCCACATCTGCGGTGAGCTTCCTCTGTCAGCTATCGCCATCGTTCGTGCTTGCGCCATCTCTGCTGCCCTACTGTCTCGACCCGGCAGATAGTTGCCTGACTGACAACTACTCACGCTGATGAAATTACACGCGTGTCGTTAGCCTCCCGTCAAGACCCTGTCTGCTATTCGTGCCGGGCGGCAGGCAAGGATGATCGGGTGCGCGTGGTGGTTCTGGCAGGCGGTGTCGGTGGTGCCCGGTTCCTCCTCGGCGTACGCGATGTACTGCGAGACGATGCAGCACAAGGGGATTCGACGTCGCGGCACCAGATCCAGGTGATCGTCAACACCGGGGATGACCTCACAGTGCACGGTTTGCGGGTCTGCCCCGACTTGGACACAGTGATGTACACGCTGGGCGACGGGATCGACACCGAACGTGGCTGGGGTCGCCGAGAGGAGAGCTGGCAGGCCAAGGAGGAACTCGCCGCGTACGGGGCTCAGCCGTCCTGGTTCGGGCTCGGGGACCGCGATATCGCTACCCACCTGATCCGCACCCGGATGCTCGATGCCGGTTTCCCGCTCTCCGAGGTGACCGCTGCGCTGTGTGAACGATGGCAACTCGGCGCCTCAGGAACCCGAGTGCAGCTGCTGCCGATGAGCGATCAGCGGGTCGAGACCCATGTGGTGTGCCAGATCGAGGGAGTGCGCCGGGTCGTGCACTTTCAGGCATGGTGGATCGCCCACCATGCGCAGCCACCGGTCGAGGAGTTTGTTTTCGTCGGTGTGGACGATGCCAGTCCCGGGCCTGGCGTCCTGGAGTCGCTCTCCGCAGCCGACGCAGTTCTCCTGGCCCCGAGCAACCCGGTGGTGAGCATCGGGCCGATCCTGGCCGTACCAGGCGTACGCGCGGCTCTGCGCGAGAGTCCAGCGAGGGTCGTAGGCGTGTCGCCCATCGTCGATGGCGCGGTTGTCCGGGGCATGGCTGACAAATGTCTGCCGACACTCGGCGTACCGGTCAGCGCCGAGGGGGTGGCCCGGCATTACGGCCCTCGTAAGTCCGTGGGGATTCTGGACGGTTGGCTCGTGCATGAAACCGACACCGCGGACGTGCCTGGCGTCGAGGTCCGGATGGTCCCGTTGCTCATGCGAAGCCCGGAGGCAACCGCCGCGATGGCCCGGGCCGCACTCGACCTCTGCCGTGGCTGAGCCGATCACCGGCGTACTGCAGATCCTGCCGATCGCCGGCCTGCCGGAGTTGCGACCCGGCGACGACCTCGCCGAGCTGTTGTGCGCGGCTGCGCCCTGGCTGCGCGACGGGGACATCCTGGTCGTCACCTCCAAGGCGGTGTCCAAGGTGGAGGGCCGGCTCGTCAGCACGCCCAGCGATCTCGGGGGCAGGGAACAGGCCCGTCAGCAGGCGATCACCGCCGAGACGGCGCGGGTCGTAGCCGAGCGAGGGGCCACCCGGATCGTGGTGACCCACCATGGGTGGGTGATGGCCGCCGCCGGCGTGGATGCCTCGAACGTCGCCCGGGGTGAGCTCGCTTTGCTTCCGCTGGATCCCGATGCCTCGGCGCGGACATTGCGTCAGGCGATCGCTGATCGTGCCGGGATCCGGGTCGCCGTGGTCATCAGTGACACCAGCGGGCGGACCTGGCGCCGCGGGGTCACCGACAACGCCATCGGCGTGGCCGGGATGGCTGCCGTCGCCGATCTTCGGGGGCTGCCCGATACGAGCGGGGTCCCCTTGGAGGTCACCGAGATCGCGGTGGCCGACGAGGTCGCAGCGGCCGCGGACCTGGTCAAGGGCAAACTGTCCGGGATACCGGCCGCGGTCCTGCGCGGTCTGCTACCACTGGCCGACGACGGCCAGGGCTCGGCGTCGCTGCGCCGGCCGGTCGCCGAGGACATGTTCGCGCTGGGCACCCGCGACGTCGTACGAACCCGGCGGTCCCCGACCGGCTTCGCACGGCAACCCGTCTCAATTCCGGTGCTGCGCGCTGCCATCGAGGCGGCACACCGCGCGACGGACATAGACGACTGCCTCCGACTCGTCGCCGATCTGGTCCCTGCACAGGCCTGGCCGGAGATCGAGGAGACAGCGACGACACAAGCCGGGCGATTGCTCGGTCAGGCGAGCGGAGTCATCGTGCCGATGATTCCCGATCAGGACGACGCCGAGAGTCTGACCCGGTTGGGCATGGCGATCGGCGCACTGCTGATCCAGCTGCACGCCGAGGGTCTGGCCGCGAGTTGGCTGTCCCCGGCCGAACTCGACACACTCGACCTCGACACACCCATCGCTGATCGGTTGCCGGGCCCGCTGGCGCGGGGCGCACGGACGCACGGACTCGTGGTCATGGGCCAGCCCGACCTTCAGATCGAGCGGTAGCTGCGGATCGGTGACCGCGGGCCCCGCCGAGGCGGGCGAGGCGCGCCGCACTCGATGAGTCGTACGACGCGTTGCCGGTGCGGACGGAACGGTTCCAACAACTCGAGCATCCGCTCGTCGTCGACGCGCTCGCCGATCAACGCCCAGCCGACCAGGGACGGGACGTGATAGTCCCCGACCGAGACTGCGTCCTGATCCCCGATCGCGCGCTGCAGGGTCTCGGCCGCGGTCCAAATCCCGATCCCGGGCACCACCTGCAGTCGCGATGCCGCGTCCTGTGGAGACAAACCTAGGCCGGCTTCCAACCGTTGAGCAACCGTGGCCGCCGCTCGCAGACTTCTTCGCCGCTGCCCGTCCAGCCCGATGCGGTGCCATTGCCAGTCGGTCAGCTCGAGGAGGGCCTCCGGGGTCGGCACCACGCGCATCCGCTCTCCGACCGGACCCGGCGCCGGTGAACCCGCAGTGAGCAACAGCGAGCGCCAGGCCAGATGCGCCTCGACGCTGGTGACCTTCTGCTCGATGATGGCGGCGACCAGGGTGTCCCAGATCCGGTTCGTACGGCCCAGGCGCAGGCCAGGAAACCGGGAGTCCAAACGCGCCACGATCGGATCGGTGGGCCGGAAGTCGGACCGATCGTCCTCGGCGCCCAACCAGCCGGGCACAGTGCCCATGACCCAGTCAGACCCCGGCCCCCAGGCCGCGTGGTGCACCCCCTCGCGGTCGACCCGTACCGCGACGGTTGCCGGTCCCTCCGGTGTCGTGGTGGTCCGCCACCAGACACCGTCGGCATCACGTCGAAAGGATGGATCCCTGCCGCCGTGCCGCAGCGGCCCGAGGGTCCGAGCGACATCGACCGGCCAGCTCGGTTGCCACGTTCCCGACTGCACCTGTGATCGCCTACTACTTGGGGGGCATCCGCAGGGCCGCGTCCATCCGTACCGTCTCGCCGTTGAGATAAGGGTGCTCGAGCAGGAAGACGGCGAGGCTGGCGTAGTCGGCGGGCGTACCGAGACGCTTGGGGAACGGGACTCCTGCGGCCAACTTGGCCCGGGTGTCCTCGGGTAGTCCGGCCAGCATCGGGGTGTCGATGATGCCGGGTGCGATGGTGTTGACCCGGACACCGATGCTGGACAGGTCGCGGGCGGCCGGCAACGTCATCCCGGCGACGCCGGCTTTGGATGCTGCGTACGCGATCTGCCCGATCTGACCGTCGAACGCGGCGATCGAGGCGGTGTTGACGATCGCGCCGCGCTCGCCCTGGACGTCGGGATCATTGTCGGTCATAGCCGCCGCCGCGAGGCGCAGCACGTTGAAGGTACCGACGAGATTGATCCCGATGACCTTCCTGAACAGCTCGAGGTCGTGCGGCGTTCCGTCTCGAGTCAGGACCCGGGAGGCCCAACCCACACCGGCGCAGTTGACCGCTACTCGCAATTGGCGACCTTTGCCGCCCGCCTCGGCGACTGCCGCCTGCACCTGTTCGCCATCGGTGACGTCGGTAGTGACGTAGGAGGTGAGGCCCCCGAGTTCGGCGACCAGCGCTGCGGCCTTGTCCGCTTGTAGGTCCAGGATCGTCACCGCAGCACCTTTGGCGGTCAGCGCGCGGGTGGTGGCCTCCCCCAGCCCGGAGGCCCCACCGGTGACGACGGCCGCGACGTCAGCCAATTGCATGTTCGCTCCTTCGACCAGACGCATGCCTCAAGACCCGGACTGTATCCAGTGACCAGGAAACTCAGAGGACAGCGTCGTGGCCCTCACGCCGGGCCCGCTCCACCAGTGCCTTGACCTCCTGGGCGCGTTCACGGGGGCAGATGAGCACTACGTCTTCGGTGTCGACAACCGCCAGCCCGGTGACTCCGAGCAGGGCGACCGTACGACCGGATCCGGTTACGACCACGCAGTCGGCGGAGCCCTCGGACACCAGCGAACCGGTGCCGAGCAGGGTATGACCGTCTGCGTCGGCACCCAAGACGGTGCCCAGCGTGTGCCAGTCCCCGATATCGGCCCACCCGAAATCTGCGGGAACCGTCGCCACCATGCCTCGCGCGGCGGCCGGCTGCATCAGCCCGTGGTCGATGCTGATCTTCTGCAGTGCTGCCCACTCCTGTGCCCGTTCAGGGTCGGCAACAGAAGTCCAGCACGGGGCCAGTGCGGTGACCCCAGCGTGCAGTCCCGGCAATTCGATGGCCAACTGTGCGAGAAAGGCATCCACCCGCCAGCAGAACATCCCAGCGTTCCACAGGTAGTCGCCCGAGGTGAGATAGGCGGCGGCCGTCTCCCGGTCAGGTTTCTCCCGGAACTGGACCACGGCCCGGGCCGCCCCGATACCCAGCGGCTCGCCCAGCTGCAGGTAGCCGTATCCAGTCTCGGGACCGTGCGGCGTGACCCCGATAGTGACGAGCAGGCCACTCGAGGCCACCTCGATCGCTGTCCGAAGTGCCTCGTGGAAAGCGTCGAGGTCGCCCACCAGTTGGTCCGCGTGACAGGAGACCATCACCGCCTGTGGATCCCGTTGGGATATCAGTGCGGCTGCCAGGGCAATCGCTGGCCCCGACTCCCGGGGGATCGGCTCGGCCACCAGATTTTCGGCCGGCAGCGCCGGGAGTTGCGCGCCGACAGCGGCTGCGTGCAGCGCCCCGGTCACGACGAGGATGCGCTCGATCTCGATCAATGGAGAGAACCGGTCGACGGTGGACTGCAGCAGGCTGCGATCGCCCCGACCGGACAGCGCATGCAGGAACTTCGGTGCAGAGGCGCGCGACAGCGGCCAGAGCCGAAGCCCGCTGCCACCGGCCGGGATGACGCCGTACACGGTCGCGGCCTGGGAGGTATCCCGTCGGGTCACCGCGCAAGCCTAGGCAGCGGC
>JACCUF010000303.1 GCA_013811975.1 Geodermatophilaceae bacterium
CGCTCAGACGGTGCGTCAGTCGTGGGCAGGCGGTGAGTGGTAGTACTCGAACAGCAGACCACCGACGGCGAACATGACCGCGGCGAATCCGATGACGATGAGCCAGACGTAGTAGAAGGCAAGCCCGGCGCCGGCAAGGGCGGCAGCAGCGGCCAGCGTGACGGGCCAGTAGCTACCCGGACTGAAGAAGCCCAGATCCCCCGCGCCCTCGGCGATCTCGGCATCCTGGCGGTCCTCCGGGCGGAGGTCGATGCGACGGGAGACGAACCAGAAGAAGCCGCCGACGATGAGACACAGGCCGCCGGACAGGGCGAGGGCCGTCGTGCCGATCGGCTCCTCGGCCCAAATGCCGTAGACGACGGCGCTGCCAACCAGGAAGAGCGCCAGGCCGTTGAAGACGAGCGCCTCCATCTTCACGACCGCTCCTCCCGTCGTTGGGTGCTCGAACGTGTGCCGCTGTCGGCGCTAATCACCGGTGCCTGCTGATTGCTCGCGATTGGTGTCCATCGGCCGGGTCGTCGACGCCTCCGGATCCTGGCCGATTTCCTCGAGGGCCTCCGCAGTCGTCATTCCGGACTCGCGAGCGTCGATGTAGGACGCGTAGTCCTCCTGGCTGACGCCGCGGACTTCGAAACTCATGTAGGCGTGGTAGCTGCCGCACAGCTCCGCGCAGCGCCCGACATAGGAGCCCTCCTCGCGGACCGTCACCTGGAAGACGTTGTCCCGACCGTTCTCGTTGCCGGGAATCACGTCGAGCTTGAAGAGGAACTCCGGGACCCAGAAGGAGTGGATGACATCAGCGGAGTAGACCTCGAAGCGGATCACCTGATCGACCGGAAGCACCAGGATCGGGACCTCGGTGGAACTGCCGACCGTCGAGACGATCGCACCCGAGTCCGCATCGTTGGTGTCCGCGTACTCGAACTCCCAGTTCCACTTGAAGGCGTTCACCTGGACCGTCACGTCAGGCTCTTCGCTCTTGTCCGTGACGAAGTTCTGCGCGAGGACCGTGTAGTAGAACAGCCCGAGAATCAGGATCACCGGGATGATCGTGTAGATGATTTCCAGCGGGAGGTTCTCTTTGAACTGGCGCGGTATCTCGTTGTCCTTCTTCCGGTGAAATGCCACCGTCCAGAAGATCAAGCCCCAGACGATGACCCCGACGATCAGCGCGGCGATCACCGAGCCGGTCCACAGCTCGCGCATCTTCTCCGCCTGATCGGTGATGCCTTCAGGCCAGCCGAATCGGAGGAATTCCTCGGTCGAGCAGGCGGTCATCGACACAGCCAGCAGCGCCAGCACTCCAGCCCGCAGAACGAGCTTGCGCCGTGCTGTCACGCGCGTGCCTCCTGGGTAGTCAACGACGTCGTTCACCGCCTCGCGAGAGTATCGGAAGGGATTGCGCTGTCGGCGTCCGGGCGCGTCAGCCGGGCGCCTCGCCAGGGGCGCCGGACGACACAGGAGGCGGGTAGCGTCGGGGTGTGGATCCACGCATCTTCGGGCCCAGGCGGCTGTTGTGTCACCTCGGCGTCTTGGTCGTGTTCGGAGTCTGCTTGCGTTTGGGCTGGTGGCAGTGGGACCGCTCCCAGGCATTGGGGGGAGCGGCGCAGAACCTCTCCTACGCACTGCTCTGGCCGGTCTTCGGCGGCTACGCGGTATATGTGTGGGTCCGTCTGCTGAAGATGGAGATCCGCGGCGAGCAAACTCGGCTAGGCAGCGGTGACCCGGTGCTCGGTCGCCCGGACGGCGATCCCAAGAGCGATGGACCCGGTACTGCCCTGGTCCCCTACGTTCCCCCCGACCCCGAACTCGTGGCCTACAACGCCTATCTGACCCAGCTCGACGAGACGGCCAAGGCCAAGCGGGCTGCCAAGGAAGGGGCCCGCCGTGCCGGTTGACCCGTCTTTGTCCGGCTCACCTGGCCCGGCCCGGGCGGCAGCAATCGATGTCCGGAAGGCATCTGCGCTGTTGCGTTACCGGATCATCGCCATCGTCGTGGGCATCGGCTTGATCGCGCTGGTCGTGGTCGGCATGCCGCTGAAGTATTTCGCTGACAACTCGACGGTTGTCGCCGTCGTCGGCCCAGCGCACGGCGCCCTCTACGTGCTCTACCTGATTGCCGCGTTCGACCTGTCCCAGCGATGCAAGTGGTCGTGGAAGGGCACCCTCGCAGTCTTGTTGGCCGGGACCATTCCGTTCCTGTCCTTTGTCGCCGAGCGGGTCGTCACCCGCAAAGTGCGGGCCGGAGGACGGCTCTAGCCTGCGGGCTCCTAGGCATCGCGTAGGTCCCGATCGAGCCGAGCGCTCATGCCGGCCATCGCCTGTTCGCCGCGCACCCGGACCTGTACATCACTGTCGTGGGCCAGCGCCAATGCCGCCGAAGCGTGTTCGAACTCGCCGACCACCCGCAGTGCGCGCGCCGCAGCCGCGCGTACCCGCGGGACGGGGTCCCAGGCCAACGCCGCCACCGCGTCACCGGCCGACCCGATCTCACGCGCTGCCACTACCTTCGCCGCCATCTCCCGCACCCGCCACGCCTCATGAGTCAGCGCCGCCACCACGGCTGGAGCCGCCGTGTCACTCCAGGCATACAGCAGGCCTCGGGCAGCCCACGTCGGCGCCCAGTAACTGAGGTCGGACTGGGCCGGCTCGGTGCGCGCGTACTCCCCGACCGCGACCCGGCCACCCAGGACGACCAACAGATCCCGGTTCTCCCACGACCCGGTTCGCATGATCTCGGCACATTCCGCAGCCACCGATGCCTCTCCCTGCGCCGCACACAGGGCTCGGACACGCTGGGCGGGACTCGCCTCGGTGCTCGCATCGGCCATGCCGGGATACTAGGACTGCGGCAGAGCCGGCAGAGCAGACAGGAGTACGGCGACACGTGTGCGGATTAGTGGGGTTCCTGAGCTCCGACGGCCAGGCCAAGGCCAGGCTCGAAGATGTCACCGATGCTCTCCGGTGCCTGCACCACCGCGGGCCCGACGACCGGGACGTCTGGAGCGACGACAGCGTCGTCATGGGGTTCAACCGGTTGTCGATCATCGACGTCGACGGCAGCCCACAGCCACTCCCCTACGCCGAGGGCCGCTACCGGATCCTGTTCAACGGTGAGATCTACAACTATGTCGAGCTCCGGGAGGAACTGACTCGCGATTTCGGCGCAACGTTCGCCACCGAAGGTGATACCGAGTCCATTCTGGCCGCCTACCACTACCTCGGTGAAGGCTGCGTCGATCGACTGCGCGGCATGTTCGCGTTCATCATCTGGGACACGCTGGAGCACAAGGCTTTCGGCGCCCGCGATCCGTTCGGGATCAAGCCTTTGTACGTCGCTGGCGACTCATCCGGCTGTTACGTGGCCAGCGAGAAGAAGGCCCTCCTGCAGCTAATGGGCACTCAGGCCCGGAGCGTCGACACTCGGGCCCTGCAGCAGTACCTCACCCTGCAGTACGTGCCGGAGCCCGCCACGATGCACGAGGGCATCCGCCGGCTCGAGAGCGGCACGTGCTTTTCCGTCGTCGACGGTGACATCACCACCCGCCGGTACTTCGAACCAGACTTCGCGCTCCGTCCGGTACACGCTCGGGACCAGGCCGATCTCTACCGCCGGATCCGTGAGACGCTCGACGATTCAGTGCGGGTGCACATGCGCGCTGACGTGACTGTCGGTGCTTTCCTGTCCGGAGGCATCGACTCGACGGCGATCGCGGCGCTGGCCAAGCAATACAACCCAGACCTACTCACCTTCACCGTCGGCTTCGAACGGCACGGCTACTCCGAGGTCGACGTCGCCGCGGAGTCGGCCGCGGCCATCGGAGTCGAACACATCGCTCGAGTGGTCACTCCCGAGGAGTTCGCCGCCGCCGTACCGGCAATCGTCTGGTACCTGGACGACCCGGTTGCCGACCCGGCGCTGGTCCCGCTGTGGTTCATCGCGCGCGAGGCCCGCAAACATGTCAAGGTCGTCTTGTCCGGTGAGGGCGCCGACGAACTGTTCGGCGGGTACAACATCTACCGGGAGCCGCTTTCCCTGGCGGCCTTCGGCAAGCTGCCCAAGCAGGTGCTGCGCGCGCTGGGCGCCCTTTCCGAGCGGATCCCCGCCGGGGTACGCGGAAAGGACCTGCTCCGGCGAGGGTCTATCCCGCTGGAGCAGCGCTACTACGGCAACGCCAGAATCTTCCGAGACGAGGAACTCGGCTTTCTCCGTACGTACGACTCGGCCGTATCGGTGACCGATCTCACTGCTGCGCTCTACGAGAAGACCCGCGCCCGAGGGTACGACGACGTGACCGCAATGCAGTACATCGACCTGTTCACCTGGCTACGCGGCGACATCCT
>JACCUF010000337.1 GCA_013811975.1 Geodermatophilaceae bacterium
GCGCCGTGGTCATGCAGGATGTGGGCGTCCAGGGCGAGGAGCCGGCCTTCGTCGTCGTACCCGGCCGTGATCCGCTGCAGCTGACCGCGCTCGTGCGCGGAGGAGATGAAGTGTTCGCGGCGGTCCTCGGCCCACTTGACCTCGCGGCCCAGCCGGATCGCGGCCCAGGGGACGAGCAATTCCTCCGGCCACGGGTGCACGATCTTGACCCCGAAGCCCCCGCCCACATCCGGGGCGATCACCTCCACGCGGTCCAGCGATAATTCCAGCTTCGTGGCGATGGCGGCGCGTACCGAGGTCGAGGTCTGCGTGGAGCTGTAGACCCGCAGGGATTCGTCGACGGTATCCCAGCGGGCGTGAACTCCCTTGCCCTCCAACGGCATACTGGCGCTGCGCTCGATCGTCTGGAAGAAGCTCACAGTGTGCGGCGCATCGCGCAGCGCGTCTTCGACGTTCCCGAACTCCTGCACCAGTCGCGCGGCCACGTTGTCCGGGATGTCCTCGTGCACGGCGTGTTCGGCCCGCTCGGCAACCTCGACCCCGATTACCGGAGCCCGGAATTCGTAGTCCACGACGATCCGCTCCGCCGCGTCCTCGGCGATGTAGCGGTCCTCGGCCACGACCATGACGATCGGCTCGCCGACGTGGCTGACCGACCCGTTGGCCAACGGGTACCCGGTTCGGGGGGCGGTCAGGGCGGGGTGCGGGATCAGGACCGGCAACGGCTCGGCCATGGGGCCGTCGAGATCCTCATAGGTATAGATGGCGTGCACGCCATCCACTTCGATGGCTCCGGAGACATCGATGTCGGTGATCCGGGCGTTCGCGTGCGGACTGCGGACGAAGGCAACGCCGAGGGCGCGGTGGCCGATGTCGTCGAGGTAGCGGCCTTTGCCGACGATCAGGCGGGCGTCCTCGCGGCGGACGATCGGCTCGCCGAACAGTTTCGTCGTCACGTGGTGTCCGCGTTCGCTGCGACGTCAGGAGTAAGGCCGGCGCGCTGGGTCCGGATTTCCTGGGCTCGCCCGACGGCCTTGACGATGTTCTGATAGCCGGTGCAGCGACACAGGTTGCCGCCTACGATCTCTCGTGCCTCGTCGTCGCTGATCGTGGTGCCCGGTTCGTAGCCCTCGAGTGCTGCAGCAATCGTGGTGAGGAAGCCAGGCGTACAGAACCCGCACTGCAAGGCGTGACAGTCCCGGAAAGCCTCCTGGACCGGGTGCAGTTGGCCGTCCGTACCAGCCAGTCCCTCAACCGTGGTGATCTGATGTCCCTCGGCTTGGACGGCAAACATCAAACAACTGCGCACCGGAACCCCGTCCACTAGCACGGTGCACGCTCCACAGACCCCGTGCTCGCACCCGACGTGGGTGCCGGTGAGTTCCAAGTCGTGGCGCAGCGCGTCCGAGAGCAGACGTCGAGCCGGCACGGTCACCGGCTTGGTCGTCCCGTTGACCGACAGGTTGACCGGAAACTGTTTCTCAGCGGCGGAGTCAGTCATGCAGCCTCCTGCGACCGGCTGGACGCCTCGGCGGCAGCTTGCGGAAGCGCGCGTTCGGTGAGAACCGCGACCAGCCGGCGCCGGTAGTCCGAGCTGGCATGTAGGTCACCGTCGGGTTCGACCAGGGTGGCAGCCAATTCACCGGCTGCTCCCCAATCCGCCGACCCGACATGCTGCCCGGCCACTGCGGCAGTGAGGTCGTGGACCGCCGGAACCGGTCCGACAGAGAGATAGGCAGCCCGTACGCCAGTCACCGTCTCGTCCTCGTCGACGGTGACCATGACGGCCGCCCCGCACATCGCGTAGTCCCCGCGGCGCCTCGCCAATTCGAGGAATGCGCTCCCACTCCTGGGTTCAGCCGCCCCGAAGCGGACCGACACCGCCAGCTCCCCCGGCCCCAGGCAACTCTCCAGCGGCCCCAGGAAGAACTCCGAGGCGGCGACGTCACGGTTTTCCGCTCCGGAGGTCGCGATCTGCACACTCCCTCCGGTGAGAGCCAGGATCGCCGTCATCTCCCCCGACGGATCGGCGTGGGCGATCGAACCGCACGTGGTCCCGCGGTTGCGGATCGCCGGATGGGCCACATTGCTGGTCGCCCGTCGGAGTAGTGGCAGCGCCGCGTAGGCCGGCGCATCGGCGAGTAGTTCGGCATGCCGTACCAACGCCCCCACCACGACCGAACCGTCCTCGACGATCACGATGTCAGCCAACCCAGGTATTCGATTGATGTCGACCAGCGTGTGCGGTGCGGTCAGCCGCATGGACAGCAGCGGGATCAGGCTCTGTCCGCCGGCCAGCACCTTCCCGTCGTACCCGAGTTCGGACAGTAGGGCGAGGGCCTCCTCCGCGCTACGGGGCGCCGCATAGCCGAATACTGGGGGTTTCATGCACGCACCCCCGATCCGGCGCATCCACGATCCTCGAGCTGGGCGAGCTGTAGCACCGACCAGGGACTGAGCAGCCAAGGATGCTTGCCGGCCAGCACGCTCGCCTCGGCACGGTGCAGCCACACCCACTCAGCCACCTCGGCAGGATCGGGAACGGGGGCAGGCCGGACCCCCGCCACGCGGGCGAGGTAGACCGGGCACACCTCGTTCTCCACCACACCGCCGGCGTCTTGTGCCCGGTAGGCGAAATCCGGGAGGGCGATGGTCAGCGAAACTGTCACCAGGCCCAGCTCGCTGGCCAGCCGGCGACCTACCGCGTCGGTCGGGTCTTCCCCCGGCGCGGGATGCCCGCAGCATGCGTTGGACCAGACACCCGGCCAGGTCCGCTTCGTGACGGCGCGTCGAGCCAGGAGCATGTTGTCGTCGTCGTCGAGCACATGCACGGAGAAGGCAAGATGCAACGGCGTGTCTGCATGGTGGACCTCGGACTTGAGCTGCGAGCCGATCGGGCGGCGTTGTTCATCGAGCAACAGCACACACTCGCCGAGGGCTAACCCCTCGACGTCGAAAGAACCCATGACGGACATCTTCGTCGATAGCCGAGTAATGGGGTTGTGCGACCGCCCGAAGGCCTTGCCAGAAGGCGATGGAGCGCCAGGCCACCTACCTCAGCGCTTCCTGCGGACAGCCTTGGTCGGCCGTGATCGAGC
>JACCUF010000344.1 GCA_013811975.1 Geodermatophilaceae bacterium
GTAGAGGAAGACTTGCGGGCCAGGCAGCGCGCATGAGACGAGGAACACGACCCGGACGAGCGTGGCTGACACGCCCAACCGGCGGGCGATCCCGGAGCAGACCCCGGCGATGACCTTGTTGGACGTATCCCGAGCGAGAGTGTTGTTGGCCATAGGTGCTCCTTTGGGCAGATAGCGAGACTTCCCCTGCAAACTTAGACTCGTCTCGTGCACGTCGAGGCCGTTGGCACTGACATCACGACCGAACGGGTGGACGCGATCGTCAACGCGGCGAACCCGGGTCTGCTGGGCGGTGGCGGGGTCGACGGCGCCATCCACGCCGCCGGGGGACCGGAGATCCTGGCCGAATGCCGCCAGCGCAAGGCTGATCTGCCTGGTGGGTTGTTACCTCGCGGGCAGGCAGTGGCCACGACCGGTGGCCGACTCGCAGCGCGCTGGGTGATCCACACGGCAGGTCCGGTGTACGCGCCGGGCAAGGATCGCCGCGCCGTCCTGCGCTCCTGTTATGTTCAATCCTTGCGCTTGGCAAGCGAACTCGGCGCTGAGTCGATTGCCTTCCCGGCCATCTCGGCAGGCGTGTACGGCTGGCCGATGGACGACGCTGCCAGGGTCGCAGTCAGTGCCGTACGCGACACCGATGCGCCAGGAATCGAACTCGTGCGGTTCGCCCTCTTCGGGCAGCGCGCGCTGAATGCGTTCACGCAGGCACTGGCCAACACCTGAGCGGATCAATTTCCCGATGGCTTCGCGGTGGCGCGGTCACGCGGTCGTGCCCGCTCAGCCCGGCTGACCGCGCTGGCATCGACCCGGCAGAGACGGTCCCGGTAGACCGCCCGTACAGCGAAGACCTGGCGTAGCTCGCTGCGTACCTCGCCGAAGTATTCGCGCTGATAGTCCTTGTCCACCAAGGCCGTCACCAGGAACTGCATTCCGCCGATCGCCCCGATCAGACCAGCCGCCTTGAGCAACTCGACCGATAGGTAGACCTCGGCACCCAGTAGTCGCACCACCGGGCCGGCCCAAGACCGATCGGCTGGACGCGGTGTGGCTGTGTAAGGTCGCGGAGCGTCAGATGATCCGGCTGAGCTTCGTGCCGCCCGCGCCGATCCGTCGGCTGCGGGATCTGACCCGGTACCGGGTCGCGTTGGTAGCCGACGCGAGCGCGGAGAAGAACCGGGACGAGAAGCTCCTCGAGGACGCTCAGATCAAGCTGTCGGTCGTCGCCAGCGACATTCGGTCGGTCGCTACATCCTCGTGATCGTCTGGCACCTACTCTCAGACCCCGACGCCCAGTTCCAGGACCTCGGCGCCAACTTCTACGACACCCGCCTCGGCACCGAACGCGCCAAGCGCAAACACGTCCAGCACCTCCAAGCCCTCGGCTACCAGGTCACCCTCGAACCTGCCGCCTGACCCGCCGCTGAAAGCCAACCCCTGTCCCGGCTCCGCCGGGAGCTGTCGCCTGCCCGCTGACGTCTTATTTTTCCCGTTAGGCGCAGTGGCAATCCCCGGTGTGGCCGTTGGCCTGCGCATGACCGTGCGCTGCCGTCGAGGGCGGCATGTCAAGCGCGGGGTTACCGTCGAAGAAGCCGACGGGCTTGAGGTGAAAGCCGGCATAGGCCACCGGCATCACCGGCCAGTCCTCCGGGCGGACGATGTGGTGTGCACCCACGGTGTACCAGACCACGACGTCGGTGTTGACCAGCGAGTCGTCGCCTGCCGTGTAGACCGGCAGGCCGTCGGCCACAGGTGACTGGTACGGGTAGTCGCCCGAGGCGTAGAGCTCCTTGGGCTCGTAGGCGGTCACCCACAGGGTGTGCTGGACGAACCGTGCCCGATCGCAGATCCAGGACCCCTCCTGAAACATCGCCGGTGCGGTCGACCCTGGCATGATCTTGTACCCGGCTGGCTCCCCGAGTTCGTTGACCGATGACGGGTTCACCACCGTCCAAAAGCGGGCGGTCTCCTGCTTGACGTCGCGCACGGCAAGAGACTCAGAGCCCAGCAGCGTCGAGACAGCGCGCCACGCGTTGAGGTGCGGGTTGGTCGGCCCGGCTGGTTCTGGGATCGAGTTCACCTCGTACACGCTGTTGTTCGGACCGTCGACGGTCATGTCCATCCGGACGTTGAAGAAGTGCTGATGATTGGGGCCGTACAGTCCCGGGGCTACCAGCTTGCCGAACTCCGGTTTGACTCCCTCGGCGAGGGCCCCGGTCGTGAGCACGCCGGTCAGCTTGACCTCGAACTCGATCGTGCCGTCGGTGTAG
>JACCUF010000360.1 GCA_013811975.1 Geodermatophilaceae bacterium
GAGTCCACCTGCGGTCCGCATCAGGAAGCGGCTGACCGTCACCACCAGTTCATCTGGGCCAGCCTCTCCGTGCACGCTGGTGGGCCGCAGACCGGGCTCGCCATCGCGCAGGGGCTGGACCCCCCAACACGCAAGACCCGTCCGGCTCGTGCAGGGCGATTCGTCCCAACCAGCGCATGCCGTCCATCAGGTTGGGAATCGTCGGCAAGGGTGGGGTGGGCAAGACCACCGTGGCTGGGCTGGTGGCCCGGGCCTACGTCGAGCGGGGCCAGCGAGTCGTGGCGATCGACACCGACTCCAACCCCAACCTGGGGTTGTCCTTGGGGCTGACGCTGGCCGAGACCGAGGACGTTCCGGTGCTGCCGCGATCGATCATCGTGGGCTCCGGCGGGTCCACCACCGCCGACCGGCTGATCGCCGAATACGGCCGGGAGACCCCGGCCGGCCCGACGCTGCTCTCGGCGATCCGGGTCGCCGAGGCTGGTGCGGGCTGTACGTGCGGCGGGCATGCGACCGTACGCGGGATGCTGGCCGATGCCCTGTCCGACGTCGACGTCGTGCTGGTCGACATGGAGGCCGGCCTGGAGCATCTGAGCCGCTCCGGTGGAACCCTTGCCTACGCCGACGTACTGCTGGTCGTCTGCGAGCCCACTCGCAAGTCGGTGCTCACCGCCACCCGCACCTCGGCGCTGGCCGACGAGCTCGGAATCCCGGTGACGTTGGCCGTGGGCAACAAGGCCCAGTCCGCCGAGGACGCCGATTTCTTCGCCGACACCCTCAACGACAACGGGCTCAGCCTTGCCGCCGTCCTGCCCTTCGACCCGCAGATCGCCGCGGCCGATCGGGGCGGCGCGGACGAGGACGCGGTGACCCCGGCGGCCCTGACCGCTGCCGTGGAGCAGATCTTGGCCGCAGTCGCCGACACCCGAGCGGCTGTCGGGTAGATGCCGGCTGTGCCCATCGCGGCGCCCACCATCGAGCCAGGCCTGCAGCCCGGGCCCGATTCCGGCCTGCGCTCGGCCGAGCCGAGCTATGGTGGCCCGGTGCGGGTGGCCTTCGTGGGCAAGGGTGGTGCCGGGAAGTCTTCCATCGCAGGGGTTTTCGCCCGCTTGCTAGCCAGGGACGGAGCCCAGGTGCTCGCCCTGGACAGCGATCCGATGCCCGGGCTGGCCTACTCCCTTGGTGTCCCCAACCGGGAAACCGGAATCCCGGCCGAGGCGGTCGAGGAGTACGAGGATGACTCCGGGCGCCGTCGGCATCGGCTGCGCGCCGGCCTGGACGCGGGTGCGGCAATCGAGCTGTACAGCACGGTCAGCCCGGACGGCGTACGACTGCTGCAATTGGGCAAGACGCGCGGAGTCAAGGGCGAGAATTCGCTGTCCCATCAGGGCTACCAGGCAATCCTGGACGCATTGCAGAAGCAGCGTTCGGCGGAGCCGGACTCCACCGGCTCGCTTGCCGACTGGGCAGTCGTCGGCGATCTGCCCGGCGGGACGCGCCAGCCGTTTTTCGGCTGGGGACGCTTCGCTCGTACGATCCTGGTCGTGGTCGAACCGACGCCCGCCTCGCTGCTGTCCGGGCGCCGCCTGGCCCGGTTGGCCGAGAAGGCCTCGGCGCCGCACGTCGTCGCGATCGCCAACAAGACTCGGGAAGAGGCTGACGCCGACCTCGTCCAAGCAAGGACCGGGTTGCAGGTCATCGGCGAGGTGCCCTTCGACCCGGCTCAGCGCGAGGCCGACCGGCGCGGTGTGGCCCTGCTCGACCTGGATTCCGATTCACCCATGGTGGCGGCAGTGACCCGCCTCGTGTCGACCCTGAGTGCAAAGGAGCCCGTCCGATGAAGGTTGCGGTAGTGGGAAAGGGCGGCTCGGGCAAGACCACGACCGCGGCGGTCATCGCCCGGACGCTGGCCCGGCAGGGCATCCCCACACTGGCCCTGGACTGCGACACCAATCCCAACCTCGGCCTGTCCCTGGGGGTCGGTGAGGAGCGAACCGAGAGGCTGATCGCCGTACGCGATGCCGTGGACGAGGGCGATGAAGAGCACGCCGGCAGTACGGCCGAACTGCTCGACCGCTTCGCGATCGACGGCCCGGACGGCGTGCGGTTCGCCGTGGTCAGCGCCATCGACAATCCTGAACCGGGCTGCCCTTGATGCGGTATCTCACCTGAGCAGTTGCTCGGGCAGCTCGACTCCGCCGATGGCGCAGTCGTCGCAGATTTCGAAGCCGGACTCGGGACGGTGATCCGGATGGGCGACCGTCCGGTGGATGTCGTCGTCCTGGTCACCGAGCCGACGGTAAAGTCACTGGAAGTGGCCAGCCGTGCGGCCGATCTGGTTCGCGACCATAAGCTCGGTCGATTGGTGGTCACCGCCAACCGGGTTCGCGATGACGCGGATGTGACCCGGGTGCAGGCCGCCTTCCCGGATGTCGACGTGGTCATGGTTCCCGACGAGCCGGCGATCGTCGCGGCCGAGCGACGTGGCGAGGCCCCGTTGGATGCGGCTCCGGATTCACCGGGCGTACGCGCACTGGTTGGGCTGGCCGATAGGCTGCTGCCGAACTAGCGACCGGGGGGAACGGCGTGAGCGATGAGTTCGTCTTCGTCCCCGGCAGAACCATTCTCGAGGGAGTCGACGGCGGGCCCGCGGTGGTGGCCAACCACGTCGTCCCGCTGATCGACGTCATGAACTTTCCCGGGTTCCTTCAACTCAGCCCCGAGAACATGTATGTCGTAGCCAATACACCGTTGAACTTGCAATGGCTCTCCTACATCGCCGCCGCGGCTCTGGCCTCCCCCAGCATGGCCCAGATCATCGGGCCGCTCGATGAAGGCTGGCTCGCCGAGCAGGCGCTGATGCAGGCCAGAGTGCGCGGTGAACTCGAGCAGCTTATCCGCCAGCTCCTGGCCGGACAGCCATGAGCGTCTTGGGTGGACGGAACGGTCCCGGTGACGCCCACGAGATCCGGGCACTGGTGCAGGCCTTCGCCACAGCCGTCGAGGCCGATCCGTACCACGCGTCGACGATGCTCTGCTCGCAGGAGCGGGAGCATTTCGAGCTGTCCAGCGAATCCGACATGGTTCTGCCCAAGTACCCCCCGAAGGCCCCGCCGATCGCGGTCTCGGACGTCGTGGTCGACGGCGACCTGGCCTCGGCGGTGATCCGCCGTCCACCGGCTTCGATACCGGTCCGGATGTACTTCCGACGGGAGGGTGATGCCTGGACGGTGTGCGCCCCGGTCGAGGACATCATGTATCCGTCACAAGCCGACAACGCGGGCCTGTCAAACCTGGGCGCGACCCGTTTGTCGGATGACGCTGAGCAGATCCGCGCCCTGGTCGAAGCCTTCGTCCAAGCGACCCGGACCGATCTGTTCGAGGCCGCCAAGATGCTGTGCCGCCAGGAGCGGGAGACGTTCGAGGAGCAGGTCGACCCGGACCACGTCCTGAACGAGTCGCCTATAGCCCTGCCCCCGATTGCGGTGTCCGACATCGTGGTCGACGGCGACATGGCCTCGGCGATGATCCGCCGTCCACCGGCTTCGAGACAGACCCGGATGTACTTCCTGCGGGAGGATGGCGCCTGGACGGTGTGTGCCCCGGTCGAGGACGTCATGTACCCAAAGGGCTAGCTGCTTTCAGCACTTAGTGACTGCGCTCCGTCGCGGCTACAGTCCGGTGCCGCCGTCTAGATGAGCGGTCAACGGGAGGCTGCGGGCCGATGACGGCGACACTGACCGGCGACGTCCTGGAGGACCAGGAGGCCCGGCCACGGACGGGTCGCCGCTGGCTGCGACCTCTGGGCTCGTACGCACTGACCGTCTTCGTCCTGCTCAACCTGAACTTCTTCCTACCCCGCACCCTGCCGGGGAATCCGATCGAGATCCTGGCCGCCCAAGCGTCGCCGGGCCAGGGCGGTGAGGAGGCCAGAGCGGCGCTGGAGGCCTACT
>JACCUF010000371.1 GCA_013811975.1 Geodermatophilaceae bacterium
GTCGAAGACCTGTCCCACCCCGCAGCGTATCTGCCGCTATCGTCAGGCGAGCCTTACGGCAACGGCAACGGCAACGGGATCGGCCATCGGCACAAGATCACGAACCAGGTGAACCACTTGTGTTGCAGCGGTAGGTGGCGCGGTTCTAGCAGCGCTATGTGGCCGCTCCCCCCGCTGCACGGGACGCCGGATCTTGTCCGGTAGCCGATCCCCGGCCGGTCGCCTAACGGCTGGCGACGCAGCGGGATTGCGCTCGGCCAGGTCCTAACCACCGCCGTCGGCGCCACCGCGGGAGACCCGGTGCAGTTCGGCAAGATGGGTGCGTGACTGACTTGGCTGACCGAGAACCTGCCGGACAACTGCGACCCGCGATCGTCCTGAGCACCGTCGAAGACGCGTGCACCGTGTTCGCCGACGGGCGGACCGAAGTGGTGGCCTACGCGCGGCCCTTTCCCGCACCGCGCACCGAACGGGTAGCTCCCGGTCACCTGGTTGCCGTCGCTACCGCAGCCGACGGCTCTGACGTCGTCATCTGGCGCTGGTTCGATGCCGTCGTCCTGGAAGGTGTCGATGGAGTCCGACTCTGGGAGCCAGCCCACGGGACCGTCCTCGCCCAGCCCCGAGACCGGAAGCACATCTACCGACCGGGGAGCAGGGCTTACCTATCGGCCGGCCTGCCCGGCGCAGAGTGGTGGGTGGCCGGAACCGCAGTCGACCGCGCCGAGGATGCCGACGTCGAACTCGACGAGGTCCAACGCTTCTTCACCAGCGCCGGCCTGTGGGAGCGCCTCACCTGACGCCATCGGCTGGTGGACGGCTCAAACCTTGGGTCGTCAGCTACGCCTCGCCGCCGCCAGCCCGGACGCCCTCCAACATGCCGCAACCCTCCTCGCCTAAGCAATGTCGGCATGAGCCGAACCGGCCGATCGAAGAATGCGGCCAGACTCCGTCCGGATGGCCCACCTGCCAAAGCGGCTGCCGCAGCGGCAACCGCCGAGCCTGTCCGTAGGAGGATCTCGTGCGGGACACCCCCGCAGACCGGCCTCCAGGAGTCGCCGACGTGCCTTTCCGCGTGTGCGTCGCGACGTTCCGAACAGCGAGATTGAGGCCCTTAGCCAGGCCCATAAGTCCCTCGCGGATGGACTTCGTCGTCTTGTCGCTGTCCGCGCCCGGCCAGCGCCGCCGGGAACTCCGAGGGCAGGCTGCTCCATCGCTAGCGTCTGCCCCCAGAACACCGTGTCGTCCACGTCGGTGCGCTGTAGTTCCCCTTCCAGTGCAGATTGAGGGCCTCGCCTGCCTCCCGCACCGCGACGCGGTACTGATGGCTTGTCCAGTGTGGCGCGGCGGCCGTCCAGATGATCTTGTGGAGCGCGAAAGGTCCGAACGTGGGTAGCCCATGTTCCTGGCCGGCTTGGGCGTCAAGCTCCAGCCCTTCCAGGCGTCCCCTGATAGCCGCGCAGGTCGCCCGCACCTCACCAGGTGTAAGGAACGCCTTGGGCATTGTCATGTTGCGCCAGTTCGAGATGGGATCCACTGGCCCTCGGAGGCCCTGCACGACCATGTAGGAGCCGGTCACCTGAACGGCCTTAGCTGCGAGCCCCGCGGCCTCCGCGACATCAAGTTCCCTCCGCTGGACCTCCTCGGGGTCCGCTTCCTCCTTCGTAAACACCCGCTCGGCGAGTCCTGGCATGAACATCCGGTCGGTCTCGTTTTGCGTATCCATCCAGAAGTCGAACGCCTGCTCGAACCGGTCGCCCCCTCGACGGAGGGCAGCGAGGTACTCAGGCGTGTACTGGGCTGCCATGTCGGGAATCTTTGCAGGGACCAGCTCACGGCCTCCCCGCCGTGGCCATCTGCGGTCCCGCGCCTACCGCTCATCGGCATGAGATGTAACATTTGGCGGTTCCGGCGCACGATTATGGATCGTCTTCCGGCGTCGTCGTGGAGCGGGCTTTGAGGGCTCTTCGCAGTTGAGGGTGGGGCCTCGACCGGCTCGGTTGCCGCAGCCGCATCCGGCCGGGACGGCCGCGACTGGGTGATCGGCGAGGCCAGGCTGGTGCGGTGACCACTCGCCTGCACCGTTGTTCGCGTGTTTAGGTGTGCAGGACGGTCGCGGTGACGCGGTCGGCCCCGACACTGCACGGAGGTGCGTCACGTGATCGACTTTACGGTCGGTGCTCCGGTGACGGGCGATCTCGACGTCCGGTGGGTTCACGGCTCGCCACCGCGCGAGCCACGGAGCGATCCGGCAGTCCAGGTCCACTGGTACGACCCGCATACCGCTGTGCTGCGCCAGAGCAAGGACGTCACGTTCGAGGCGCCCTTCGTGTTCCTGCTCTTCGGCAATAAGCGCGCGCTGCTGCTCGACACCGGTGCGACGAAGGACGACGCGATCGCTACCCAGGTCGATGCGCTGGTCGGTGAATGGCTGGGTCGCAACCCGCGTCCGGATTACCCGCTCGTCGTTGCCCACACTCACGGACACGCAGATCATCGGTCGGGGGACGCCGCCTTCGCCGGGCGCCCGGACACGACGCTCCTGGCCACGGACTCCGACGCCGTGGCCGCCTTCTTCGGGTTCGTGAACTGGCCGGTCGACGTGGTGCGCTTCGACCTCGGTGGCCGCACGCTCGACCTCACCGGCATACCCGGCCACCAGAAGGCGTCGATCGCGGTCTACGACCCGTGGACCGGGATCCTGTTCACCGGCGATTCGATGATGCCTGGCCGCCTGTACGTCGAGAACATGGCGGCGTTTTCGGACAGTCTGGCGCGGCTGGTCGCGTTCAGCGATCAGCGTCACGTGACGCACGTGTTCGGCTGCCATGTCGAGATGACGCGCACACCGGGGCGCGACTACTACCCGGGCTGCCGCTACCAACCGGACGAGGTCGCCCCGGGCATGACGCCGGCGCAGTTGCGCGCGGTCGAGGCGGCGGTCGCCTCGGTGGCGGACCGTCCCGGCGTCCACACGTTCGACGACGTCATCGTCTACAACGGCATGGGCCCGGGGGCGCAAGCGCGCCTGGCTGCCCGCGGTATTGCGGGCGCGGTGCGCAGTCGGCTATGCGGCTCTCGCTGACAGCAGGATCGCAGCGTGCTCGATCACCTCGTCCTCGCGACCCCTGATCTCACGGTGACCGTCGTGGGCTTCACCGAGCGCACCGGGGTGTGGCCGGCGGTCGGCGCCAGCCACGCGGGATTCGCCACACGGGATTAGATGCACCGCCCCGCTCGCCGACTGCAGAAAATTCACCCGAGGCCATTGAGCCGATCGCGAGTGCTTTCGGCGTCGCGTGATCCGCGAGGCGTGCCGTAGCAGGATCGCCTTGCGGGGAAATCTGGACTGGCTCCAGACCGGGACTGTCCCGCGTGATCTGGCTCGGAGCGCCGTTCGCGGTTCAGTACGGGCACGGCATCCGCGGGTCGAGCCGAGGTTATGTCGAGGATGGTAGGTCGTCGTCAAGCGCTCGCGCGGGCAGGCTTGGCCGTCGCCCAGCGCTCAGGAGGTCTCGGCAGGCTTGGGCGGAAGCAGGCAACGACGGATCTCGGCGATGAGTGAGGGCGATGGCACGCCGGATCGGGTCAGGCTGCACCGAGTGGGTGATGACGGGTCGGCCGGGTGCGGTGGCGACGGAGCCGGGGACGATCGCGATGCCCAGGCCGTGGCTGACGAGGTCGCGGATCTGGGTCAGGCTGGTGCTCTCGTAGGGCACGTGCGGCACGAAATCGGCCGGGGCCGCAGCGGTGTCGAGGATGCGGCGCAGTCCGGTGCCGGGTGGGAAGCTGACGAACCGCTCATCCCGCAACGCCGCGAAGGAGACGGCCTGCTGGTGGTCCAGGTGGTGGTCGGGGCCAGTGATGATGAGGAGTTCCTCGCTGAACAGCGGCAGCGTGCTGCTCGCGCAAGACGGATGGCTGCCTTCGTCTTTCAGCCGTCGGGCTCGTAGACCAACCTCGCGAACGCGGTCGATCCGACTTCCGGCTCCACCCCGACCGCGCGGACCGATCCGCAGCACAGATTGGTTAAGCGACAACTCCGGCGCCTGTTCACGTTCGACGAACAGTCCAGTCGGGCGTTCAGACTCGGCTGGGCGTTGACGAGGGCTCGGGCAAGAGTCGGTGGAGTTCTTGCTGGACGACGTCGAGGCGGGCGTTTTGTAGGAAGGGCAGGCGAGATCGCTGGAGGGGCACTTCGTGGCGGTTTAGTTCGACAAGCAGGAGCGCTTC
>JACCUF010000377.1 GCA_013811975.1 Geodermatophilaceae bacterium
TTCGAACCCACCCCGCAGGACGAGATCGCAGACGTTGACCCGGATCCGTACGACCTGGACCGCCGCACGGCCGCCTCGCCGGGTGACCCAGACCCTTTCACAGGGAGCTTCGACCTTCCCGGATATCTGCATCTGGCCATCGATCCCCGGCTGGAGGCCGACCTGCTGCCGGCCAACGGCTTCGTCGGCATGTACAACCGCAGCAGTTCCGACGCCACGGGGGCCAGCTATCAGTTCCAGACCTACGAGCTCGGGTCGCAGGACGAAGCCGACGCGGTGTTCGCGGAGTTCACCCGGATCGAGCAGGAGGAGTTCACCGACCGGGTGATGTTCACGGTCCCCGAGGATCCGACCATCCCGTGCTTCTACATCCCGGCGACCGAGGCAGGGGGCAAGGTCTACCAGCGCTGCTACAGCCGGGTCGGCCGCTATCTCGGGCTGACCGATGTATTCGCGGTCACCGACCCCACGGACATCACGGCGGTCCGCGGCTACGTCCAGGAGCAGATCCGGTTGATGGCGTCCGCCTGACCCCCATGCCGGTTGCCCGCGCAAACGGGCCCGGCTTTGCCGCGACGACGGGCAGCCGGTATCGTTGCCGGTTGGCGCACGAGCCACTTCACCTAGGTGCAGCCGCGTCAGATACCAAGTGTGATCCGCCGACGCCCACGGGCGGATGCAGCGCGGACCAGGCATGAACCGAGACCAGCGAGACAAGAAGGCAGGACCGTGCGCACGTACAGCCCCCGCCCCGGCGAGGTCGATCGCCACTGGCACGTCATCGATGCCACCGACGTGGTGCTCGGCCGGCTGGCGAGCCAAGTCGCCGTGCTGTTGCGCGGCAAGCACAAGCCTGAGTTCGCCCCACACGTCGACACCGGCGATTTCGTCGTCGTGATCAATGCCGGCAAGATCGCCCTCACCGGCAACAAGCGGACCGACAAGATCGTCTACCGGCACTCCGGCTATCCCGGTGGTCTGAAGCAGCGCCCCGTCGGCGACCTGCTCGCCTCCCGTCCCGAGCGGGTCATCGAGACCGCCGTCAAGGGGATGCTTCCGCACAACACGCTCGGTCGAAAAATGCTGACCAAGCTCAAGGTGTACGGCGGACCAGCTCACCCGCACACCGCCCAGAGCCCCGAACCCTTCGAGATCAAGCAGGTTGCCCAGTGACCGCCGCCGTACTCACCGACAAGCCGGTCCAGACCGTCGGCCGCCGCAAGCAGGCCATCGTCCGGGTTCGCCTGGTCCCGGGCACCGGGCAGTTCAAGCTCAATGGCCGCACCCTGAGCGAGTACTTCCCCAACAAGCTGCATCAGCAGCTCATTCGCGAGCCACTGGTCACCCTGGACCGGGTCGGCAGTTACGACATCGTCGCCCTGCTGCACGGTGGCGGCGTCACCGGCCAGGCCGGCGCGCTACGGCTGGCCATTGCCCGCGCCCTGGTCGTCCTGGACGAGGACGACCGCTCGGTGCTGCGCAAGGCCGGATTCATGACCCGTGACCCGCGGGCAAAGGAGCGCAAGAAGTACGGGCTGAAGAAGGCCCGCAAGGCCCCCCAGTACTCGAAGCGCTGACCCCGGGTGCCGCCGCCGATGGGTCAGCTGTTCGGTACCGACGGCATTCGCGGACTGGCCAATGCCGAGCTGAGCCCGGAGCTCGCGCTCGCTGTCGCTGTCGCCGCGGCCGAAGTACTGGCGCCGGGTGACTCCTCGCGTCGGCCGGTGGCCCTGGTAGGTCGCGACCCCCGGGCCAGCGGCGAGATGCTCGAGGCGGCCGTGGTCGCGGGACTGACCAGTGCCGGAGTCGACGTGCTCCGGTGCGGAGTCATTCCCACCCCGGGCCTGGCCTTTCTCACCGCAGATTCCGACGCCGACCTGGGTGTGATGCTGTCGGCCAGCCACAACCCGATGCCTGACAACGGCATCAAGATCTTCACTCGCGGCGGCCGCAAGCTGACCGATGACATCGAGGACATCATCGAGGCTCGCGTCCGGCGTGCGTCGGAGGAGCGGGCCCGGCCGGTTGGTGCTGGTGTAGGCAGGGTGCTCGACGATGTCCTGGGCGCGGCGCGTTACCGGGAGCATCTGCTCTCAGCACTGCCCGACCGTCTCGAGGGGCTGTCCATCGTGGTCGACTGCGCGAACGGGGCAGCCGCCCACTACGCGCCGAAGGTGTACGCCGACGCCGGTGCGACGATGCACGCCATCGGGGACGCTCCGGATGGTCTGAACATCAATGACGGTTGCGGCTGCACCCATCTGGGGGCACTGCAGCAGGCGGTCACCGAGCTGGGGGCCGATCTCGGGATCGCCCACGACGGCGACGCCGACCGTTGCCTCGCCGTGGATGCCGACGGTCAGATCGTGGACGGCGACGCGATCCTCGCGGTGTGTGCGATCGGCCTGCACGCGTCCGGCAAGCTCGCGCAGGACACGGTGGTGGCTACCGTGATGAGCAATCTCGGTTTCCTCAAGGCGATGACCGCGGCAGGTATCTCGGTCCTGACCACAGCCGTCGGCGACCGTTATGTCCTGGACGCGTTGCATTCTGGGGGGCTCTCACTGGGCGGTGAACAAAGTGGCCACGTGATCTTTCCCGAGTATGCGACAACCGGTGACGGTCTGTTGACCGGTCTGATGCTCGCCTCCCGGATGGCAGCGACCGGACAGAGTGTCGCCGAACTGGCCTCGGTCGTGACCCGACTTCCCCAGATTCTGCTCAACGTCGCCGTCACCGACCGAAGCGCGGTAGCCGAGTCTGAGACCGTTGCCGATGCGGTCCATGTCGCCGAGGAGGAACTTGGAGACTCCGGCCGGGTGTTGTTGCGCCCCTCCGGAACCGAGCAACTCGTCCGAGTGATGGTTGAGGCACCGACCCAGGAGCAGGCCGACGCTGTCGCCCAGCGGCTGGCCGCGGTCGTGGCCGCCAGCTGACCCAGGATCAGAGGGTGGCGTTGGCCACCGGTACGGCGAAGACCTCGCACCAGATAAGTACGGTCAACGGCTCGACTCCGTCGCCAGGGACCGCGCCGGCGGGGATCTCGTAGTTCTGGTCGCCGACTGTGCCCTTCAGGTCGCCGAGCAACGTGCCGCCGTCCGGTACGGACACGTTGGCACCGACTACGACGTATACGTCGTAGTCCGGCCCGGACTCGACGGAGAACTGTTCGAAGCGGACAAGAAGTGAGCCGTCCTCGAGCTGGATGAGACGGGCCACCCCAGCCGCCTCATGGTCGATCCCCACGAACTGCGCCGTGCCGACTTCGATCGGGCCGCTGCGCTCGGGTGCCGGCGCCGAAGACTGTGCCGGCGGCGCCGACGAAGGCCCCGCCGACGGTGCTGAGCCGGTGCTCGCCTCTGGCGCCGTTGAGGACGACGGTGGAGCGGCAGCGTTCAGACCTTCAGGTGCGGCCTCGCTCACAGATGTCGACAGGTAGGAAGGGAGCACGGCCACGGTGACCGCCGCGACCAGTGGAACGAGGCCTGCCAGCTGTCCCGCCCAACCCCGCCGGGTCAGTCGGGCGACGCCCACGAGCAGGCCGAGGGTGAGTAGTCCGGCGGCTATCCCGAAGGTCACGGCCTTCGCGCTCCCGGCACCTGAGACGACGGCACCGATATGGGTGAGCGTCCAGAACCCCACGAAGGCGGCGATGAGCAGGTACGGGAGCCAGCCCCACCCAGGCCATTGAATCCGGGTCGACCCGGTACCGCTACGGCTGCCCGAGCCGCCGCGCGAGTGGGTGTCGGCGCCGGGTGACTCGCCGGGTGGTTCCGACGTGCCGGCCTGGTCCTGAACACGGGCGGAGTGAGTGGTCACGCAATGAGCGTCCCACGGCACGGAGCGCAGAGCTGTGACGTCTTGATGACTACCCTGAGCCGCATGTGCGGGATCATCGGTTACGTCGGGACGAAGTCTGCCGAGGACATCGTCCTCGAGGGCCTCCGGCGGATGGAGTACCGCGGATACGACTCTGCCGGCATCGCACTGGTGGCTGTCGACGGGCTGGTGACTGCCAAGAAGGCGGGCAAGCTCGCGAATCTCGAGAAAGCGCTGGCCGATCAGCCGCTACCTCCGGCCACGACCGGTTTGGGGCACACCCGCTGGGCTACGCACGGCCCGCCCGTCGACCGCAACGCCCACCCGCACGTCTCAGCCGATCGAAAGGCCGCCGTCGTCCATAACGGCATCATCGAGAACTTCGGCGCACTGCGCAGTGAACTCGAACGGGCCGGTCTTGAGTTGTCCTCCGACACCGACACCGAGGTCGTCGCCCACCTGCTGGCAGCCGCCCACGCCGCACAGACCGGACCCGATGCCGGCCGATTGGCAGCGGCGATGCGCGCCGTCTGCCTACGGCTCGAGGGTTCGTTCAGCCTGGTGACTGTGCACGCCGACCACCCCGGCCAGGTCGTCGGGGCCAGGCGGAACCAACCGCTGGTCGGCGGAATCGGCGACGGGGAGTACTTCCTCGGCAGCGACGTATCAGCGTTCATCGCACACACCCGGGACGCCCTCGAACTCGGCCAGGACCAAGTTGTCACTCTTGACGTCGAGCATGGGGTCACGGTCACCGACTTCGCGGGGACGCCGGTGCAGCCCAAGCGCTTTTATGTCGATTGGGACGCTGCTGCGGCGGAGAAGGGCGGCTATGCCTGGTTCATGCTCAAGGAGATCGACGAGCAGCCGGCCGCGATTGCGGACACGCTCCGGGGCAGGCTGTCCGAGACGGGTCAGATCGTGCTCGACGAGGTGCGCCTGTCCGATGAGGATCTGCGCGATATCGACAAGGTCTTCATCGTTGCCTGCGGGACGGCCAATCACGCCGCCATGGTGGCGAAGTACGCCATCGAACACTGGACTCGGCTGCCTTGTGAGGTGGAGTTGGCCAGCGAGTTCCGCTATCGCGATCCGGTGCTCGACCGTTCGACGCTGGTCATCGCGATCAGCCAGAGCGGTGAAACCATGGACACCCTGATGGCGCTGCGCCACGCCAAGGACCAACGGGCCCGGGTACTGGCCATCTGCAACACGAACGGATCGACGATCCCCCGCGAGTCCGACGCGGTTCTCTATACCCGGGCCGGACCGGAGGTCGCGGTCGCCTCCACCAAGGCTTTCCTAGCCCAACTCGCCGCCTGCTACCTGGTGGCTCTCTATCTTGCCCAAGCTCGAGGCACGAAGTACGCCGACGAGATCGCCGCGATCGTGGCCCAACTGAACATGCTGCCCGACGCCGTCGCAGACACGCTCGGGCGGATGGATCAGGTGCGGGCCATCGGTCGTGAGCTGGCCAAGGAGCCCACAATCCTGTTCGTCGGGCGCCATGTTGGCTATCCCATTGCCCTCGAGGGCGCGTTGAAACTCAAGGAGTTGGCCTACATCCACGCCGAGGGCTTCGCGGCGGGCGAGCTCAAGCACGGCTACATCTCGCTCATCGAAGAGGGCACGCCGGTCGTGACAGTTATCCCCGCACGTGGCCGGAACAGCGTGCACAGCAAGGTGATCAGCAATATCCAAGAGATGCGGGCCCGCGGCGCGAAGACCATCGTGATCGCCGCGGACGGCGATGACGAGGTCGCGCCGTACGCCGACCATCTCATCTACGTCCCGACGACGCCGACCCTGCTGGCTCCGGTGCTCACCGCGATCCCCATGCAGGTCCTGGCCTGCGAGATCGCCGACATCCGCGGCCTGGATGTCGACCAACCGCGCAACCTGGCGAAGTCCGTCACGGTTGAGTAGTGCCCGTTCTCATGCCACCAGTGCCACCCACCGCCGCGCTGTGATCGTCGGAGTCGGCATCGACGTCGTCCCGGTCGAGCGTTTTGAGAAAGCTCTGACCCGTACACCGAGCCTGCGCGGCAAACTGTTCACCGAGGCCGAGCAGACGAGCACCTCCGGCCGGCCCCGGCATTCCGAATCGCTGGCTGCCCGTTTCGCTGCCAAGGAGGCCCTCGCCAAAGCACTCGGTGCCCCGGGCGGGATGGCCTGGACCGATGCCGAGGTCCACGCCGACCAGAACGGCGATCCCAGCTTGGAGATCAGCGGCACCGTAGCGGCGAGGGCAGCCGCGCTCGGGGTGACCCGGCTGCACCTGTCGATCTCACATGACGGGGGGATCGCCTCGGCGGTTGTGATCGCGGAGCGCGAGCCGCAGGGGTGATCGGGTTGTACCGGTGATCGGGTTGTACACCGCGGCCACCGTCCGGGCGGCCGAGCAGGCGCTGATGAGGACTGTTCCTGACGGCTCGCTGATGGATCGGGCGGCCGCAGGGCTCGCGGCGCGCTGCGTTGCCTGGTTGCCGCGGGTGTACGGCGCGCGCGTGGT
>JACCUF010000378.1 GCA_013811975.1 Geodermatophilaceae bacterium
GGCTACGGACTCTGGACCCACGCCATGTCCGGCGACGGCGCCGCGCGCCTCGCCCCACTGGGCTACGCCACCCCGATGCTGTCCACCCTCCTGCTGCTTGCGACCGGCGCGACGGCAACCACCTCCACGCTGACCGGAATCGGGCTCGTCCTGATCTGCAGCCTGGGCGTCCTAGCCCTCGACCGACGCACTCACCCGCTGCGCCGCCGCCCACACCACGCACAGCCAACTCCCCGACCAGCACCGGCCTGTGCCCGACCACGATAAGCACACGGCCCCGGTAGACGATCGGCGGATTCTGGCCGGCTGGTCATCGAGGTGCGGCGGCGGGGTCCAGAATGGCGTCGTGGGGTACACGAACACGTTCATCGCCGTTGCCGAGGACTGCCGTGCCGCCACCGGTGAGGTCCCCATGGAGCGGGCGGGCGGCCCGACTGTGGCCAGCACGCAGTACGCCATGCTCGCCGCTGCTCCCGGTCAGAGGACTCAGGAGGACGTTCTGCTCGCGTCGTCCCCACAGGTCCGCGGCCGGGACATCGACGAGGCCGAGCTCCGTGGGCTCCGCCAGGAGTACTTCAGCCAGCCGCGCGCATGCCTTCGCGCCTCCCCGCTGCCGAAGTCATTCGGTTGGGGACTGCACTACGACGCAGACGGCCGGATCACGCTGCACGCTGTGGACTCCCCGGAGTACGCCCAGCTCAGCAGCAACGCGTCACTGACCCAGCTCCAGACGATGCGCTCCAGCCGCGCCAGATGAAGGATCCTTCAACGGCACGGGGCTAGGTCGTCAACAAGCATCCGGCGATCGCTAGGCGGTCTCGCTTGGCTTGCAGGTCATCTGATGACCTGGTGTACTGCCGTCATGCGGAGTGTGCGGCGGGCGGGGCTGGTGGAGCAGGTCGTGGAGGCGCTGACGGGGCAGGTGTCGTCGGGGACATGGGCACCGGGTGACCGGCTGCCCTCCTTGGTGGAGCTGTGCACGGAGCTGGACGTGGGGCGGTCGACCCTGCGGGAAGCCGTTCAGGTGCTGGTGCACCGGGGCCTGCTGGATGCCCGGCAGGGGTCGGGGACCTTCGTCCGCGCCGACGACTCGGGCCTCCCACTGGCACTGCGATTGACTCGGGCGGCGGCGCTCGACGTGTACGAGGCGCGGCGAGGGCTGGAGGTGGAGGCGGCCCGACTGGCCGCACTGCGCCGCTCCGAGGAGGACTTGGCGGTGCTGCGCGCGGCGGCGGCAGGACGGCGGGAGGCGCAGGTGCGCGGTGCCGTGCCGGAATGGGCGCTGGCGGACCTGGCGCTACACCGGGCGGTCTTCGCCGCCACCCACAATCCCGTCCTGGGTGCCCTGTTCGACAGTTTCGCCGACGCCCAGAAGCAGGCGTTCGAGGACCAGACCCATGACCCGGTCTCGGACGTCGACACTGCCGCCCAGCACGAGGCGTTGGTCGCGGCAATAGCCGCCCAGGACGCGTCGGCCGCCATCATGGCCACCCACTCTTACCTGGACATGTGCGAGGCGGACCTGCGCCAGCCAGGACGTGGGCGGGAACGCCTCCCCGATGAGCGGAGCGAAGAGTGAGCGTGTCGAACGCCGCCGCAGGCACCAGCGCGGTCCTGCCTCCGCCTTCCCGGCTCACTCCAGCGCTCGGTCTGGCCGTGGAACACGGCATCGACGACTTCTACCAGGGCGCCGTCCCCGCCCTCGTACCGTTGCTGGTTCTGCTGCGCGGCTATGACCTCATCCAGGCCGGCGGCGTGGTGCTCGCCGCGACTCTGCTGTCCTCGGTCGCGCAGCCCGCCTTCGGGGTCCTCGCGGACCGACGGCCGCTGCCCTGGCTACGCCCGGCGGGCTTGCTCTTGGCCGCCGGTGGGATCAGCGCTGTCGGCCTGCTCGGCACCTATGGGGCCATATGGGTCGCTGCGATGATCTCCGGGCTGGGCGTCGCCGCCTACCATCCCGAAGCCGCCCGCGCGGTGCACGCGAGTGGCGGTGGGGACCAGGCCATGGGCTGGTTCACCTTTGGTGGGCTGGCCGGATACGCGGCCGGGCCACCTGTCACCGCCGCGGTGCTCGGCACTCTCGGACTGGCCGCCAGCCCCTTGCTCGCCCTGCCCGCGGTCGCCGCCGCCGCGGCCGGCCTGATCCGGCTGCGATTCCGGTCTGTCCCATCTCTCACCGCGGCGGCTGCTCAGCAGCAGGGTTCAGAGGACTGGCCCCGCTTCGCGCTACTCACCGTGGTGGTGGTGCTGCGCTCCGTCGCCTACTTCGGCGTCGTCACTCTTGTCGTGGTGCATCTGACCAGCCGGCGAGGTCTGGGCCTGGGAGCCGCCACCGCTGTCCTGACGACCTTCACCGCCACCGGCGCCATCGGCACCCTGCTGGGCGGCTACCTCACCCGCTGGGCAGATCGGGTGACCGTGATCGCGGCCTCCTACCTGCTGGCCGTGCCGGCGCTTGCGGGGCTCGCCTTCGCCGCGCAGCCGACCGTGCTGCTGGGTTGCGCAGGGCTGCTCGGCCTCGCCCTGCACGTCCCGGTGGCCCTGCACACCACGCTCGGACAGCAGTATCTACCGCGCCACCTCGGCACAGCGGCCGGCGTCACTCTGGGTCTTGCGGTCTCCGCGGGCGGACTCGCCGCACCTGTCCTCGGGGCCGGCGCCGAACGCCTCGGCACCACCAGCCTCCTCGCCATAGTTGCAGCCCTGCCCCTTCTGGCCGCCACCACAGCCGCTGCCCTCGCTCAACGGCAGCCGCCGGAAACCGCGGACGCAAGCGCGGACCACGACGAATGGATCACCGAATAGCGATCGACTACCGGTCGTCCCTGGGGAGATCGTGATTGAGCGGCTGTGGCCGTTGCCGGTAGCCGAAGTCCCCTTCGAGCCGGCCTCATCTGGAGGTGCGCTATGAGTGCACTGCTTGTCGGGTATGCGCGATGCTCCACCGAGCAACAAGACCTGACCGCCCAGCACGACGGGCTTATCAAGCTCGGCGTCGCGAGCGAACGGATCTATGTCGACCATGGCCTGACCGGCACCAACCGCGAGCGGCCGGGACTGAAGGAAGCCCTGGCCGCGTGTCGCGCCGGGGACACGCTGGTGGTGACCAAGTTGGACCGGCTGGCCCGGTCCCTGCCTGATGCCCGCACGATCGCCGACGAACTGACCGCGCGGCAGGTCAGGTTGAACTTGGGCGGGTCGCTTTACGACCCCACCGACGCAGTCGGCCGGCTGTTGTTCAACGTGCTGGCCATGGTGGCCGAGTTCGAGGCGGACCTGGTCCGGCTGCGAACCCGCGAAGGGATGAAGGTCGCCAAGGCCAATGGCCACCTGCGTGGCAGGCAACCCAAGCTGACCCGTCGCCAAGAGGCCCACCTGGTCTCGCTGCTGGCCAGCGGCCAGTACAGCACTGCTGAGGTGGCTGAGTTGTTCAGCGTGGGCCGTTCGACGGTCTACCGCGCCATCGAGCGACAGCGCGACCACGCCTTGGTTGCTGAGATCGCCGCCAACTCGTCCAACTGAGCCGGGCCTCGACAGACTTGGTGTCCCGCACGGCACACCTGTGCGGGACACCAACCACCTCCAAGCTCCACATCCCCGTGATGCACCGATCAGGGTTCCGACACTGGGACCGCATCTGCTACTGCACGGGCCGCGACGACGACTAGCGCCACCGTCGAACTATGAACCTGAGTCGTGTTGTCGTCGAAGACTGCGTCTTAGCGCTCGCCGACGAACTGCGACTAGATAATCGCGTCCTCGCCGCTCGTCTTCGCGACGCTGTGCCAGGCGGCGATGGCAGGAGCGACGAGCACGTTGCCCACATGCGCAGCATCATCGAGAATATTGGGAGCGCTACCCCGCGCTCCGTGGGGAGACGAGACCGCCGCTCGCAGCTCTGAACGACCTGCCCTCCGCTCTCGGGCGTCGTGGTGGATTGGGAAGAACTCACTGACGACCCCTGCTTGGTCCTGTGCCTACTGAGATGATGAGCCGAGGTGGTTCGAGCACGGTCCCGACATTGGGTCTTCGATCGACAAGGCGACTTGGGCACCCTGACCGGCCCTCAATGAGACCACGAGAACTCGGCCAGGCGTTACGGTGATGAGTCTTCTCCGGCTGGCGACTGCGGATCTGCGTGGTTCGCCGCGTACCGCACCGGCGTTGACCACGCCGGGTCGCGGTGGCGAGCCCAATACCGACGCCGCAGGTCCTCGGAGATCTGGCCCGGCTCTCCCGAGCCAACAGGTTGTCCGTCGATTGTGGTGACAGGCATGACGCCCCCGGCAGTTGAGGTGACGAGCACCTCTGACGCGCCTCTCAGTTGCTCTGCGCTGACCGGTCCTTGCTCGATCCTGGTGTCGCTCTCCTCTACCAGCTCGATGACCGACCGGCGGGTGATCCCGGCGAGAACGCCGTGGCTGGGCGTGTGCCAGGCGCCGTCCCAGTACGCGAATATGTTGTATCCGGGACCTTCGGTGATCGCTCCGGAAGCGTCTCGCAGAACCACCAGGTCGGCTCCATGGCCGTAGGCGTCGAGTTGCGCGCGATCCAGGTCCAGCCAGTGATAGTTCTTCACGCGCGAGTCGACGCTCTCTGGCGGGATCCTGGGGATCGAGCTGATCCACAGGCTGCCTCCCTGCGTTTGCTTCTCGGGGGTGTTGATCCAGACGAAGGGGAGCGCAAAGCAGTAGAACGTGTGATGTGCGGTCCGAAGGTCGCGACTGCCCAGCGGCATACGACCTCGAGTGCACGTCATCGAGACGTAGGCGTCCCGTAACCCTGCGCGAGAGACACAACTATGGAGTATCTGCTCCAGCTCTATCCGGCCGTATCCGGGGTCGAGCCGGAGTGCGCTCATGCCAGCGAAGAATCGGTCCAGATGGTCATCTAGGCGGTAGAAACGTCCCCGCCACACGTGCGCTACGTCGTAGGTGCAGTCCGAACGAGTCACACCCAGGTCGAGGACGGAGATCTTCGCATCCTCGACCGCACAGAACCCGCCCTCGACGAATGCCGCACCCCCCGACCACGTCTGTCCGCCCACGTCCAACACCTCCGATAGCTTGGTCACAGTTCGGCCCTCGACCCCTCGGCACAGTCCTACCCAACTCGGATCCGGTGGGCCAGCACCGTCCGGATCTACGTCCACTTCCTCGTCTGTAGTTTCGCCGACCGATCCGGCAAGCGTTCCAGCTACGGGCAAGACTCGTGGTGGCTCAGCCTATGTCGTCCAGGAGTGGCGCCAACTGGTTGTCGACGATGTCGCGGATCATGTCCGGGTTGACCCGAAAGTACTCGTGGACAACCACGTTGCGCAGACCAGCTATCGAGGCCCACGGTATGTCCGGGCGTTGTTGTTTGAAGTCGTCGGGCAGGGACTTCACTGCCTCGCCGACAACGGCGAGGTTGCGGAGTACGGCGTCGTAGGCCATCGAGCCCAGCTCGGCGGAATCGAGAAGGTCGCGGTAGGTGATGCAACGCGAGATTGCGGCGCGGATGTCCTGCAGGCGCTCCGTGTCCGAGCGGCTCACACGGCCACCGCGTCTGCGAGGGCGGTGGCCGATACTTCGTCGCGCAGGAGCGTTGCCGCCACGACATCGACTCGCACGCCTAGGGCCCCGGTCAGTTCCTCGGCGAGTCCGGCCACGCGCAGCAGCTCGTTACCAGCCCCTGGAGACAGGTCGACGAGAAGATCCAGATCGGAGCCCTCTCGAGCATCGCCACGGGCCACTGATCCAAACAGGCGCGGGTTGGTGGCGCCGTACTGGCTGAGCAGTTCAGCAACACGACTCCCCTGCCGATCGAGGACAGCACGAAGCTCCAGCGTTGCGGCGGTCGGCTCACTCATGGTTCAAGGGTAGCGAGATACCCGCCAGGTGGCGCTTTTGGCGAGGCCATTGCCGGCCGCATCGCAGCGTCGTCGCCGGCCCACCCGAGTGGGGCGCTCTTGCGACGGCTGTCGGCCGATGCTGGAAGCCCCGTCTCGCGTCACCAGTCACCGCTCAGCGATCCCCTGCGGGACGGACGGCGTTGCCAGGTCACTCGGTCGGGGCTCGCCGGATGCGGTTCCCTCTTGCGGAACGTGTCGCGAGCGTCTCCCTGCGGCCGGGGCAGGTGCTCCGAGGTGACTGAGCCTGTGTTGGAGGATCGCCATTAGGTGCTTGGGGCGCCATAGGGAACGAGCGGG
>JACCUF010000392.1 GCA_013811975.1 Geodermatophilaceae bacterium
ATGACAAGATCGGCCTCGACCGGCCATTCCTTGGCCAGCCTCCGGCCCACCTCGACGCGGGTGGCGTGCACCGTCCGGCCGCTGATCGTGGTGTCAGGGCGGGCGAGGTAGACGAACTCGAACAGGCAACCCTTGGGTTTGGCCATAGCGAAATGCTCGGACCGCAGGCCCTCGGAGTCGATCGCGATCAACTCACCGGGCTCGATCTCTCGTACGTAGGATGCGCCGACGATGTCCAGTGCGGCGGTCTCACTTGCCACGACCCAGCCACGCTCGAGTCGACCCAGCACCAGTGGGCGGACCCCCTGCGGGTCGCGCGCGGCGTAGAGAGTGGTCTCATCCATGAAGACCAAGCTGAACGCCCCGCGCAGCGTCGGCAAAATCTCCATCGCCGCCTGCTCGATCGTCACGTCGGGCCTGGCCGCCAGCAGCGCGGTGATGATGTCGGTATCGGTGGATGTCGGGAAGGCGCCGGGGATGCCGGCGTCAGCGGCGTGGGCGGCCAGCTCTGGGGTATTGACCAAATTCCCGTTGTGGCACAGGGCGATTCCGGAGCCCGCCGCGCTCGTCCGAAAGGTCGGCTGGGCGTTCTCCCAGGTCGAGGCGCCGGTTGTGGAGTACCGCGTGTGACCGACGGCGATGTGGCCGCGCAGGCTGGCCAGGGTTGGTTCGTCGAAGACCTGCGCGACTAGGCCGAGATCCTTGTAGACCACGACCGAGAAGCCGTCGCTGACCGCGATTCCGGCAGCTTCTTGGCCTCGGTGCTGCAGTGCGTACAAGCCGAAATAGGTGAGCTTGGAGACCTCTTCGCCGGGTGCCCAGACGCCGAAGACGCCGCAGGCGTCCTGTGGGGCGGGGCTGTAGGGATCGATGTCGTGGGTCAGTCGTCCGTCGCCGCGAGCCACGACGCTAAGTGTACGGGCGGCACTCCCGACGTCAGGGCGCCGCACCGCGCGCGTCGCCGCACCGCACGTGTTGAGACCTAACCTCGGGGGGTGGTGAAGCTACTTGGCGCCATTTGGCGTTACTTACTAAGCTGCACAAGGCACCGCCAATTAGCACCAGGGAACCCGCCGTCCAGGACAGCCTGATCGGATCGGGACTGGGGTTGGTGTACGCCAATCCAGTCGGAGGCTGTGTAGCCCGAGGCGGAGAAGGCCGCCCCACTGGTCCCACAACTGGCGGCTGGGCGGCGGGTGGGCTGAACTGGACTGCCGGTGGGCCAACCGGAGGCGCGGGCGGCTGCCCCGGGGCCTTGATCACCATGACTTCCTCACCGGATCGCTGCCATCATCACCAACGACGCTCACGTCGCAGTTGCGCGGCGGCAGATCAGCCGATGACGACCGCGACCCTGAGCGCCGCGAGACTCAGACTGGACTAGACTAGACTTAGTCCGTGATCAATATCCATGAAGCGAAGACCCATCTCTCCCGGCTGGTGGAGCGAGCGGCGGCCGGCGAAGAGATCATCATCGCCAAGGCCGGCAAGCCGCGAGCCCGCCTGATCGCGTACGCCGAGAAGTCGTTACCTCGCCAGCCCGGGCAACTACGTGGGCAACTTTGGGTGGCCGAGGACTTCGACGAAACGCCTGAATCTCTGCTCGACGCGTTCGAGGGCCGCGGATGAGCCTGCTCCTGGACACCCACGCCTTTCTTTGGTGGCTGAACGGCGGCCCGATGCAACCGGCCGCCATGGAGCGCATCTCGGATCCCCGCGTCCTCGTGGCCGTCAGTGCGGTGAGCGTGTGGGAGATCGGAATAAAGCGGGCCATCGGGAAACTTCGCTTCGACGGCTCGCTCGCCAGCGCGGTTGGTCAAGGCGGCTTCGACAGTCTGGCCATTTCCGCTGAACACGCCGAGCGGGCGGGCGACCTTCCGCGCCACCATCGGGATCCCTTCGATCGCATGCTCGTGGCGCAGGCTCAGGTCGAGAATCTGACGATTGTGTCCCGAGACGAGCAGTTCGCGGCCTACGACGTCTCGGTCCTGCCGTGTTGACCCAGAGCGGTATCACCGGAAATGCGCGGATGCCAGGGCGCTCACGCCACTAGCGTCCTGGGCCCACCCTCTCCGAGATAACGACATTCCGCCCAGGCGCATGCCCGGCCGCTCAGGAGATGTTGCCCGACTCCGCGCCGATCGTAGTGTCCTCGCCATGCCCGGTCTTGACCACAGTCTCCTCGGGGAGAGCCAGGAGCATGTCCGTGATCGAAGCGACGATCGTCGGGTGATCGGAGTACGACCGTCCAGTGGCACCGGGACCCCCTTGGAAGAGGGTGTCCCCGGTGAAAACGGTGGCCAAGTCCTCGGCGTACAGACACACCGAGCCCGGCGAATGCCCCGGTGTGGCGATGACCCGCAATGTCGTCCCAGCCACGGTGAAGGTGTCCCCGCCGGAGATCTCCCGGTCCGGTTCGGCCTCGGGATAGACGACATCCCAGAGCATCCGGTCCTGCGTATGCAGATGGATCAGAGCGTGCGTGGCATCCCGCAGGGCGCCGGCTGCATTGATGTGGTCGTTGTGACCGTGCGTGAGCACGATTGCCAGTACGTCGCGACCACCGATCGCCTTCAGTATGGGCTTCGCGTCGTGGGCGGCGTCGATGACCAGCACCTCGTGCTCATTGCCGACCACCCACACATTGTTGTCGACGTCGAAGTCCTCCCCGTCGAGACTGAAAACGCCGGAGGTGACAACGCGTTCGATCGCAGCCCCCATGGTCGATCCCCTCTCAGAACACCACGACGGAGCGCAGGACGCCGCCGCTGTGCATCTTGTCGAAGGCGGCCTCGACGTCGTCCAATCCGATGGTCTCGGAGACGAAGGCGTCCAGATCAAGGCGGCCCTGCAGGTAGAGGTCGACCAGCATCGGGAAGTCCCGGCTCGGCAGACAATCGCCGTACCAACTGGACTTCAATGATCCGCCGCGGCCGAAGATCTCCATCATTGGCAGTTCCACCTTCGCCTCGGGGCCGGGAACGCCGACAAGAACCACGGTGCCGGCCAGATCCCGGGCTTTGAAGGCCTGCTTGTAGACCTCGGGATGACCGACCGCGTCGATGGCGACGTCCACACCAAAACCGCCGGTGAGTCCCTTGATGGCCTTGACCGCATCGGTCTTGGCGGAGTTGATGGTGTGCGTGGCACCCATGTTGCTGGCCCATTCGAGCTTCTGGTCGTTGATGTCCACGGCGATGATCGTGCGGGCTCCGGCCAGCAGTGAGCCCACAATTGCCGCGTCCCCGACGCCGCCGCAGCCGAAGACGGCCACAGTGTCCCCACGAGAAACATTCCCGGTGTTGATGGCTGCTCCGAGCCCGGCCATGACGCCGCAGCCCAGCAGACCGGCGGCGGCGGGTGCTGCAGCAGGATCGACTTTCGTACACTGTCCACTATGGACGAGCGCTTTCCCGGCGAACGCGCCGATGCCGAGCGCTGGTGAGAGTTCGGTGCCGTCGGTCAACGTCACGGACTGCGACGCGTTGTGGGTGTTGAAGCAGTACCAAGGCCTGCCGCGAAGGCACGATCTGCACTGGCCGCACACTGCGCGCCAGTTGAGGATCACATAGTCCCCGGGCTCGACATTCGTGACTCCCTCGCCGACCGCGGACACGAGGCCGGCAGCCTCGTGGCCGAGCAGGAACGGGAACTCGTCGCTGATTCCGCCTTCGCGATAATGCAGGTCGGTATGGCAGACGCCGCACGCCTGGACGTCCACCAGCGCCTCTCCCGGACCTGGATCCGGGACCAGAACGGTCTCGACCGTTACCGCCTCGCCCTTGTCGCGGGCTACGACGCCACGTACCTCATGAACCATGGTCGAAACCCTAGATTGCAGTCCCAGCGCCCGGCAGACCGGGATGGCGCCACTTGACGACGGCGGAGACTGGGAGTCGGAGGGGACGAGTGAGCGTAGGCACCCAAGAGCTGCTGACCGGAGCAGACGTATCGGTCACCAGTATCGCCTGCCCAGGGGATGGGACGACCTCGGCGCAGGAACTCATCGGGTCGAGCAGGTACG
>JACCUF010000400.1 GCA_013811975.1 Geodermatophilaceae bacterium
TCCGGGATTCGCGGCCTTTCTGATTTCCAGGTCACATCCTCCGCAATCAACCTCCGCAGTCCCTCCGAGTAGCCCGTCCGAATCGAGAAAAGGAGGTGACCCCGTGAACGGGGTTACCACGACCGACACCGCCGTCAGGTCGATCACGCTGGATGTCGCCGACCTCGCCCTGGCCGACGATGAACTGCCGTGTCGGGTCCAGAACCCCGACCTGTGGTTCGCCGACACGCCCTCAGAACTGGAGCGTGCCAAGGACTTCTGCGCCTCCTGCCCGGTTCGCCAGGCATGCCTGCGTGGAGCGATGGCACGTTGCGAGCCGTGGGGAGTGTGGGGTGGCGAGATCTTCGAACGAGGTGTCGTCATCGCACGCAAGCGCCCACGAGGTCGTCCCCGCAAGGAGATTGCAGCGTGAGCTTCAGAACCGCCGAGTACCACTCAACTCCGAGATCAGGAAGGAAGTGTCGCGATGAACTCCATCGCCAACGATGTGGCCCGAGCCCGCATCCGTGACCTGCACGCTGATGCGCTGGCCGGATCACGAGCAAGGCGCCTCATCGCCGCCCAGCGCTGGCAGCGTCGCGCCGAGCGCGCCGCACGTCGTGCGCAGATGGCGCGCAGCGCCATCTGGTGACCGGACAGCTTGAGCGTGACCTTTCGCGCTCTTCGATCACCGGGTCCGAGCCCCCGTCGCACATCTGTTCGCGGATGTATGGCGGGGGCTCAGCCGCGCCCAGGCTCGTCCATGACCGACGTGAGGTGCTCCATATGCGGGGGACCGTCCGCTGGATGTGTGAGGCTTGCGCGCGCGTCCACGTGCGAGCAACTCGAGGGGCGCCTGTAGCAGAGGTGGTGGTAGGGCGTGGCCCGTACCGAGGACATCAGCTTCGACCCTCCGATCGCCGGTGGCATCGTGGTCGGCCACGACGGCTCGACGGCTGCTCACGCGGCGATGCGCTGGGCGGTCGAGGAGGGCCGGGTACGTGGGCAGGTGGTGCATGTCGTCCGTGCCTGGGTGCTGTCCGGGGTGATTCGCGACATGGGCGGGGTCTCGGCCGGAGTGCCCAGCTTCGACGAGGCCGCGGTCTGGGTCGAGGAGCAGCTGCACGAGGCACTGGCAACCTGTCAACCCGAAGGCGTCGAGGTACACACCCACGTGATCCACGAGGCATCGACCGACGTGATCCTCACCGCCGCGGCCACCGCCGACATGGTGGTCCTGGGCAACCGGGGACGGGGCGGCTTTGCCGGTGCGATCATCGGTTCGGTCGCCGAGAACGTCGTACGCCACGCCCCCTGCACGGTCGTGGTCGTCCGCAGTCGTACCTGACCGGCGGCCGATCGGCTGCGCCCCGCAACGCAGCGACGGCGGTGGGTCAGCCGGCGAAGCCGGGCATCCAGCGTTGCAAGATCTGCCGAAAGTTGCCCTCGGCGCCGAGTTGGGACAGAACGCCGATGGAGCCGATCGTCACTCGATGGATCATCAGGTAAGCAGGCGGGAGGTTGAGCTGACGGGCCAGCTTGTTGGCCTCCGATCGCGGGTCTGCGATCCGCGCGGCTTCACGGCGCATCCAGTCCCGGCTGAAGGCGAAGTGGTCGCCGGCGATGGGTGCCAGGATCGGCTGGAGGTAGTCGAGGGTCGCCTGGGCATCCACCACGATGTTCGGCCGGACGAAGCCCTCCTTACGCAATTCGGCCAGGACCGCCGGCGCCTGTCCTTCCAGGGCTAGCCGGGCCATGCGCCCGATCGGTTCGGGGTGACCCTCGGGCAGCCGAGCGACGGCGCCGAAGTCGATGACCCCGAGCCGGCCGTCGGGCATCAATCGGAAGTTGCCAGGGTGCGGGTCGGCATGCAGCAGTCTGGCCCGCTCGGGCCCCGAGAAGTGCAGAGTGGCCAAGAGCAGCCCGGCACGGTTGCGTTGCGCCGATGTACCGCGCTCGATGATCGTGGACAGCGGAATGCCCTCGATCCACTCCGAGATGATGACTTTCGGTGCGCTGGCCACGACGCGGGGTACGTGAATGTCCGCATCCCCGGCATAGGCCGCGGCGAAAGCCCGTTGACTGTTGGCCTCCAACGCGTAATCCAACTCCTCGGAAACCCGGTCCTTGATCTCGGTGATCAGCGGTTTGACGTCCATCCCGGGAGCCAACATGCCGAACAGGCGGGCGAAGCGGGCCAGCTGGTTGAGGTCGGCCATCAGGGCCGGTCCAGCGCCGGGGTACTGAACCTTGATCGCCACCGCGCGCCCATCCCGCCAGGTGCCTCGGTGGACCTGCCCGATGCTGGCGGCAGCGGCCGCCTTGTCGTCGAAGTCGCGGAACCGTTCCCCCCATCGACTCCCGAGTTGCTGGGCAAGGACGGCATGCACCGTCCTGACCGGCATCGGGGGAGCGGCCTCTTGCAATTTTGTCAGCGCCGCTCGGTAGGGCGCGGCCACCTCCTCCGGAAAGGCGGCCTCAAACACCGACATCGCCTGGCCGAACTTCATCGCCCCGCCCTTGAGCTGGCCCAAGACGGCGAAGATCTGGTCGGCGGTCTGTTGCTGCAGTTCCAGTGTCACCTCTTCGGCGGATCGGCCGGACAATCGCTTTCCGAGCCCAAGGGTCGCGCGGCCAGCGGCATTGATCGGAAGAGAGGCAAGACGAGCCGTACGGGACGCGCTCCGGCGGGGGATCGGTCCTGACTCGTCACTCACGGTGCCATTGTCTACTCCTGATCGACAGCGATGCGCTGAGCCGGGGCATCGGCTGGCCTGCGCGGTGCGAATGAGGGCTTCAGCCGGCGACGCGAGCATGCTCGGTCGAGGTCTCGAGGCAGCCGCAGTCGGCATGTGGCGGCCACGGCCGCCGATGCAGTTGCCAGTCCGGCGGGCGCAACTCCATGGTGGCCTCGAGGACATCGGGTACGCGCGTGCCGTCGAGATGGTCAAGGACCTGCCCGGCTGCCAGCGCCGCGGCCAGGGTGGACAGAACGTTGGTCGGCTCGTGCACCGCCCGGTTCGGGGCGGCCACCAACTGGGCCGCCACGGCCGGCCAGCGTGAATCGCGATCGGTGCGGTGCATTTCCGCACACCGCAGGCAGCTAGTCCTGCCCGGCAGGACGAGAGGACCGATCACCACCGTGCCGTCGCGTACGGCGACAGCCAGGTGGGCGGTTCGATCGCTCAATCCACGTGCCTGCAACGGATCGTGCACGCTCCATGGCTGGCACAGGATCAGGAGGTCGGCCTCCTGCGGAGAGGCGACCGTGCGCGACTGGTCCATCGCAGAGATCCGGCGCAGCGCATGCTGGGCTGCGCTGACTCGCGGTTCGCCTTCGTCTTCGAGACTCAGACCGCCGACGCCGGCATCACACCGCCGGACGTACTCCGCGTCTAGAAAGCTCAGCCGCCCCACACCACTGGCAGCAAGCAGGGCGCCCAGCGGAACGCCGATTCGGTTAGCACCGTCGATGACGATATGCAGTCGGCTACGGGCGGTCAGAGCCTGGCCGCCGTCCAGCGGCGAGGCATGGGCCGCGATCAGGCTGACCAACTCGGGTAGCAACGCTCCGGCGTCCCCGAGGTTCTGGGTGTCGATCGGAGTCGACAACAGCACGCCGCTGCGGCTGAGCCCGGACAGAACGCGGACCGCGGTGGCGATGTCGAGCCCAACAGCTTCGGCGTCGGCCAAAGTTTCGGCCTCGGTGCGGCTGCCGTCCAAGCCGGTCAGCCAGATCGCGGTGGCCGCGTCGACCCCGGAGACGAGTACGCCGTCGGTTGGGTCTATTCCGATCTGCAGCGTCTCATGGTCCCGCCACACCTTCGGCAGCCACGGCTTGATGGTGGGTCGGGGACGTAAGGCCACGTGCCCAGCCTGACAAAGGCGAACAACACCGCGTGCCGTTCATCCACAGGCGGACTGACCCGGCTCGAGACGCAGCCGAAATCCGGCGACGGCGACGTCTCGATGTACTCGAGAATATCGCCGCCGCCGACGGCTTCGGTTGGGCTGCTGTTTGCTCAGGCCTTGCCGAGAATGCGGTTCATCTTGGTGTTGCAGACCGGACAGATGCCCTTGGCCATCCGCCGACCCGACTCGCTCACGCTGACTTCTCCATCGAAGTCCCGCTTTTCCTTGCACTTCACGCAGTAGCCGTTGTAGGTCTCGGCCACGGTTCCTCCCTGCTGTTGGCAGTCCCGTACCCCGCTGCCATTTACCCAGCGCGGGCACGCTGTCGCGGAACACGGTACTCGCCACAGTGTGAGCGACCGCTACGGCGCACGCTCAGCGACGCGGCGCGTCGGATCGAGGGTTAGCCTGCCCAGACGCGCAGCTTGCCAGATTGCTGACCCCGGAGGTCCTATGTCCAACCCTCAGATCGATGCCCCGGCCGCAATAACACCTACCGACGCCGCCCTGGCGATCGACCGGCTCGACAACGGGGTGGTGCTGTTGCGTCTCAACCTGCCGGATCGGCGAAATGCGATGACCGACGAGCTCACCGAGGCCTGGCAGGCCGCAATCGCAGAGCTGCAGGCCGATCGTGACCTACGGGCAGTCGTCGTGACGGGGGAGGGAAAGGCCTTCTGCGCTGGTGGGGAGCTGGCCTGGCTGGAGCAGTCCGGCACGATGACCCCGGACCAGCTGCGTACCCGAATGCTCACCTTCTACCGCGCCTGGCTGAGCATCCGTACGTTGGACGTTCCGTCCATCGCCGCACTCAACGGGGCTGCTGTCGGAGCCGGTTTGGCGATGGCGCTGGCCTGCGACTTGCGCTATGCCACACCGGAAGCCGGACTGTCCATGCCCTTCACGTCACTGGGCATCCACCCCGGAATGGCTTCGACCTTCCTGCTCCCTGAGGTGGTCGGCCTGGCTGTGGCACGGGAGATGTTCCTGACCGGTCGCGTACTGCGCGGTGCGCAGGCATTGGCCGTCGGTTTGGTCAACCAGGTCTTTCCCGCTGAGAGCCTGCGCGCGGAAGTACTGGCTATCGCGTCCACCATCGCCACTCGCGCCCCGATCGCGACCAGGCTCACCAGGCAGGCGCTGGCCGATGGGGGGCACCGAAGCTTTGATGCGGCGCTGAAGTGGGAGGCGGTGGCCCAACCGCTGACGATGGCAACCGAGGATCTCTTCGAGGGAATTGCAGCGGCGAGGCAACGACGTAGCCCGGTCTTCATCGGGCGCTGAAGCGCACCCTGCATGAGAGGTATGGCACAGAAGAATCCCCCGGCTCGACTCTCGGGACACGCTTGCCTTCCCCTTGCGAGCGTTTCCCTCGAGTCGAAGCCGGGGGCTTCGTGGCACCAACGGTAGAAGGGGTCCGCTGCACCGTCAATGACGGTTACCCACTGGCTGTGGATAGCGTTGTGAACATCTTGGGGACCGGCAGGAGTGCCGCTGTGTACGGTGGGCGAACAACCTGTGCGCACCAGAGTGGCCGCCCCTGGCAGGGTGGCCCGGTGGGCTGGCCGAACCGTTGTCCACGGCCTGTGGATCGAGAAAAATCATGACACCATTCGCCGGTGGAGGTCGCAGATCTGCCGGTCGAGGTACGACGCAGTCCCCGCCGGCGGCGCAGCGTCCAGGCCTATATCGACGGTGGCACCGTGGTGGTGCTGATCCCGGCTTCGTTCAGTCGGACCGAGGAGCGACGGCACATCGAGGACATGGTCGGAAAACTCAGCGCCGCGCGCGCGAAGGTCCAGCGGCGCGGAACCGACGTGGCCTTGGCCCGCCGGGCCGAGGAGCTGTCCAACAATTAGCTGAGCGGGCAGGCCAAGCCGGTGTCGGTGCGGTGGGCCGACAACCAGACCCGCCGGTGGGGATCATGCACCCCTGGTACCGCGACGATCCGGCTATCCACCCGGTTGCAGGGCATGCCCAGCCACGTCATCGACTACGTTCTCCTGCACGAGATCGCGCATCTGATCGAACCTTCGCACAACGACCGATTCTGGGCCCTGGTGCAGCGCTTCCCTCGGTCGGAGCGGGCCCGCGGTTTTCTCGAGGGGCTCGAGGCAGCCGTTGGCAGCGACGTGCGGCCAGGCCAGGAGACTAAACGGCCTAACGACTAAGCGGGGCCATCCTCGGCCTTGGGCGGGTCAGGGCGTTCCTGCTCGGGATCGGTCGGCGCTGGGCCGGCGTCCTCGAGCGCCCCGACAGACCATTCGGTGGCTTCGCCGGCGGTCTGGGCGCGGATGAAGGCCTGTGGGTCATCGAGATCATCGGCACTGGGCAGCAGATCCGGGTGATTCCACAGCCGGTCGCGACCCTCGATGCCGTGCTTTTCCTCGAGGGCGCTCCACAAGGTCGCCGCATCTCGCAACCGGCGCGGCCGTAGCTCCAGGCCGACCAGCGTGGCGAAGGTCTGTTCGGCCGGTCCCCCACTGGCGCGGCGGCGCCGGATCGTCTCGGTCAACGCCACCGCCCCCGGCAGTCGATTCATGCAGGCCTGTGTCACCACCGCATCCACCCAGCCCTCGGCCAGCGCCAGCAGGGTCTCCAACCGGGCGAGAGAGCGCTTCTGCTCGGGGCTCTCCTGCGGGGTGAACATGCCCGACTGCAAGGCCGCCTGAAGACTCTCGGGATTGGCCGGGTCGACCGACCCCACCGCCTCCTCCATCTTCGACCTCATGGCGTCCACGTCCACGGTGATGCCGCGCGCGTAGGACTCGACGGCGTCCAGCAGCCTCTGGCGCAGCCACGGGACGTGTCCGAACAGTCGCTGATAGGCAGCCTCGCGGATGGCGAGGAAGAGCCGGATCTCATCTTCAGGAAGCTCGAGGCCGGTTCCGAACTCTGTGACGTTCTGCGGGACAAGCACGGCCGTACCCGCCGGGGCGAGCGGGAGGCCCACGTCGGTACCGGTCAGGACCTCGCTGGACAGACTAGCCATTGCCTGGCCGACCTGAGCACCAAACATCATGCCGCCCAATGCTTGCAGCATCCCGCCCATCTGTCCGGCAGCCTGTGCGGCTTCGGCCGGGATCGCCGAGGTCATGGCGGAGGCAATCTGCGCGGCCACGGGATCACAGAGGTTGGACCAGACCGGAAGGGTCTTTTCGATCCAATCCACCCTCGACCACGCGGTGGCGGTGGTGATGCCGGAGGGCAACTCGGTCACCTCGCCGAGCCAGAGGTCGGCCAGTTGCAGAGCAGCTCGTACGGCCTGGCGCTCGTCCTGCGTTACCGGACGGTGGCCGCCCGCCACTGCGCCGATTGCCCCCTGCCTGGCCAGATCCCAGTTGACCGGACCACCGCTGTAGGAGAAGAGCTTCTGCAACTCCGCGAACAGTGGAATCTTACCCATCAGGTCTTCGGGGCCGTCGCTGCTGCCGGGGTGGCCGCCACTGGGCTCCCGGCGCTCGGGCTCGTTCCCGCTTGTTCCGAAACCGAAGGAGGAATCACTGCTCATATCACGGTCCAACGCAATGTCCTGGTCAGTCGTTCCGCGGGGACTCGCTCCAGTCATTGCGCGGGGACTCGCCTAGGCTCGGTCGGGTGAGTCGACGACTTGGCACCCTGTTGGTGGGCGCCGCACTGTTGCTGACCCTGGGAGGTCTCGGTGCCCTGCTTCCGGTGCCCTACGTCGCGCTGACTCCGGGTCCGACCTACGACACTCTGGGCGCGGGCCCGAGTGGCAACCCGATCATCACCATCACCGGTGCCGACACCAATGACACCGCTGGCCTGTTGAGCCTGACCACGGTCGCGGTATACGACGACATCGACTTCTTCACCGCCCTGCAGGGTTGGTTCGACAGTGCGGTCGCGATCGTGCCGCGCGAGGAGATCTACCCGCCGGATCGCAGCGATGAGGAGGTCGACGAGGCAAATCGGGCGGACTTCCTGATCTCGCAGCAGTCCGCCGAACAGGCCGCACTCGGCGAACTCGGGTTCCCGGTCAAGGTCGTCGTGCAGGAGCTGAGTCCCGACTCTCCGTCCCAGGGCCTACTCGAGCCGGCGGATGCCATCGAGTCGGTGGATGGCCTGCCCACACCGGACCTGGCCACGCTGGCCACAGTGCTGACCGGGATCGTCCCTGGCACCCCCGTCGACGTCGTACGGACTCGCCTCGGACAGGAGTCCACGATCATGGTCACCACCGGTGCGGCGACCGAGCGAGAGGGGTCGGTGCTCGGGGTCGTTGTCGCGAACGCCCGATCGGCGCCCTTTGACGTCGAGATCCGGGTCGACGAGGTCGGCGGTCCTTCGGCTGGGTTGATGCTCACTCTCGGCATCCTCGATCTCGTCGGCGACGACGATCTGACCGGCGGGGATCCGATCTTTGGAACCGGCACGATCGACAACCAGGGCGTCGTCGGTCCGATCGGGGGCATCAGGTTGAAGATGATCGCGGCCGATGAACTCGACGCCGAGGTCTTCCTGGTGCCCGAGGCGAACTGTGCCGAGGCCCTGCTCCAAGTGCCCGAAGGGCTCACGCTGGCCAGCGTCGCGACGCTCGACGAGGCGCTCGACGCGCTCGAGGACGTACGCGACGGACAGGCGCCACCCTCGTGTTGAGGTCCAGTGTGCAGGGCACGATCGGCTGTGCCCGGGAACCTCGTACCCGCTTTGGTAGTTCTGATACCGAGACGCCCTTCGAGG
>JACCUF010000405.1 GCA_013811975.1 Geodermatophilaceae bacterium
ACCAAAAGGACGTCTATATCGACGTCCTGGAAGCTGGCGACGACGGTCGGCCGGGCTCCGTTGTCGTTTTCTCGCCGAACGGACGGTCGACACCATCGACTTGGTGCGCGCCACCCTGACCAGGGGCAACACGACCCCGCTGGAGGAGGGTGCAGAGGACTGGAAATCTCCAGATCTGGTCAGCTCGACCTGAGGTCGAGGGTCCGGACTTCCTCGGCACTGCCTCCACGAGCGAACTCACCTTGGCCGTTCGCCTCCGCGACATAGTGCCGTCAGAATCGGCGATCCTGGGGATCAAGGTCGCCACCTGGGTCAGGGCGATCATCGCCAACGACCTCGCCACGTTCAGAGCAGACTTGCACCGAGCCATGGTGGTCAGCGGATACCAGGCCGATGAGTAACCGGACGGCCTATTACGCGGCCGTCTGAACGAAGAAACTCTGAAGCCGGGGCTGTCAGTCGTGGGCCGGCGGTGAGTGGTAGTACTCGAAGAGCAGCCCGCCGATGGCAAACATCAGTGCCGCGACCCCGATGATGATCAGCCAGACGTAGTAGTAGGCAAGCCCGGCTCCGGTCAGGGCCGCGGCAGCAGCCAGCGTGACCGGCCAGTAGCTACCCGGGCTGAAGAAACCCAAGTCCCCGGCACCTTCGGCAATCTCGGCGTCCTGGCGATCTTCCGGGCGCAGATCGATGCGCCGGGAGACGAACCAGAAGAAGCCGCCGATGATCACACACAGCCCACCGGACAGGGCAAGTGCGGTGGTGCCGATCGGCTCTTCCGCCCAGATCCCGTAGACGACAGCAGAGCCGACCAGGAAGACCGCAAGACCGTTGAAGACCAGCGCCTCCATCTTCACGACTGCTCCTCCCATCGTTGACCGCTCGACCGGCTCTCGATCCGGCTGCTAATCACCGCTACTCACGGCTTGTTCACGATCGGTGTCCATCGGGCGGGTGGTCGAGGACTGCGGATCCTGTCCGATCTCCTCGAGCGCCTCGGCCGTCGTAAGCCCGGACTCGCGGGCATCGATGTACGAGCCGTAGTCCTCCTGGCTCACGCTGCGAAGCTCGAAATTCATGTACGCGTGATAGCTCCCGCACAGTTCCGCACAGCGCCCGACGTAGGACCCCTCTTCGCGGATGGTGACCTGGAAGACGTTGTCCTCGCCGTTCTCGTTACCCGGAATCACGTCGAGCTTGAACGTGAATTCCGGGATCCAGAAGGAGTGGATGACATCGGTCGAGTAGACCTCGAAGCGGATCACCTCGTCGACCGGTAACACCAGGATCGGGACCTCGGTGGAGGTTCCGACCGTGGTAACTATGTCGTCCGAGTCGTCGTTGGTATCCGCGTACTCGAACTCCCAGTTCCACTTGAACGCGTGCACCGCAACGGTGACGCCGGGCTCCTCGCTCTTGTCCGTGACGACGTTCTGCACGACGACGGTGTAGTAGAACAGGACGAGGATGAGGACGACCGGAATGACGGTGTAGATGATCTCCAGCGGAAGGTTCTCTTTGAACTGCCGCGGGATCTCGTTGTCCTTCTTCCGGTGAAAGGCCACCGTCCAGAAGATCAGGCCCCACACGATGACTCCGACGACCAGCGCTGCGATCACCGAGCCGGTCCAGAGTTCGCGCATTCTGGCGGCCTGGTCGGTGATGCCTTCGGGCCACCCGAAACGCAGGAATCCCTCGGTCGAGCAACCGGTCATCATCACGGCCAGCAGCGCCAGCACCGCAGCCCGCAGCCCGAGCTTGCGCCGTTGGGTCACGCGAGTGCCTCCCGGGGTAGTCGAGAACACCGGCTGGCCGGCGAATCGATGGTTTCCGCCTCGCGAGAGTATCGGAAAGTGCCTCCCGCACTAGCGCCGGGGCGCGGTCGGAGAGCCACCTTGCCGACGCCCGCGCGCAACGCCTGCGCCGGGGTAGCGTCGAGGTGTGGATCCCCGCATCTTCGGGCCCAAGCGGCTGTTGTGTCACCTGTTCGTCCTCGTGGTGTTCGTGGTCTGCCTACGCCTGGGCTGGTGGCAGTGGGAGCGCTCCGCGGCACTCGGCGGCGCCGCGCAGAACCTGGCCTATGCGTTGCTCTGGCCGGTCTTCGGCGGCTATGCAGTCTTCGTGTGGGTACGCCTGCTGAAGATGGAGATCCGTGGCGATCAGACACGGCAGGGCAACGGTGATCCGGTGCTCGGCCGCCCGCCCGGCGACCCGCGGCCGGGAACAGCCTTGGTGCGATACGTACCACCGGATCCGGAGTTGGTGGCCTACAACGCCTACTTGACTGAACTCAACGAGGTCGCCGAGGCCA
>JACCUF010000411.1 GCA_013811975.1 Geodermatophilaceae bacterium
GGCCTGGTCTTGGCCGGCTGCGGCGCGGCCGCGGAGCCCGACCGTTCGGCTGATACCGAGCCGACGTCGTCTGGGTCCGGGAGCGCTACCACTTCCCAGCCGACCACGGCGGCCCCGTTCGTCCTCCCGGAGACCTGTTCTGCACTGCTCAGCCTCGAGGCCATCGACGCCGGAATCGGCGCACGGATAACCGGTACGACCACCTACGTCGTGGGCGTCCCGGAGCCGGGCATCGGCCGCACCGGACGGGTGACCTGCTCCTACGGTGTCATTCCGAACGCCGACGGCACCTCGAGTGCGCCGCTGGTGCAGGCATCAGTCTTCACCTACGACTCGGTCGAAGCAGCGCTCGATCGGGTCGAGACCGTCGTGAGTCAAGGGCGCAACGCCGGCGACCGTACGCAGGACGTACCGATCGGTGACCACACGGGCGTGGTCATCATCAGTGTGACCGAGGCGACGCTGGTCGTGGCCGTGGATGACCGAAACTACGCGATCACTCTGGCTCCTGGTCTGGTTAGCGACGATCAGCTTCCGGCGGCGATGGCCAGTCTCGCCGGGTCGGCGATCAACGGCGGGCAGCCGGTCCCGCCGACTCCCGCACCGACGCCAACCCCTACGCAGACGTCATGACAGGGGCCTGAGTCAGAGGGACAGGATGAGCGCGAAGGCAGGGCGTGGCGTACCGCCGTTGCGGGCCAAGAACGCCCAGGAGTGTCGCTGGGATCGGCGGGCCGGCAGGTCGTGGAAACGCCGATACATGGCGACGGCCTGAATCTCGAAGCAGCGGATCCCGCCGGACCGGGCGAGGCGATGCCGCCCGGTGGTCCGACCACGGGAGGTATGACGGCCCATGAAATGCCCTTCTTCGGTCGGGGAAGCGACCAGGTCGCGATGACCCTGCATGGCGCAGGATAGGTGCCCCAACCCCTGAGCCCGGCCAGGACGCGCCGGGTACGTTCGAACCGTGACTGAGCAAACCGAGCAGACAGATTCGCGGTCGGGTGCCCAACAAGGCGGAGTGGACCCCAAGAGCGGGACCTTCGTCCGCGACTCCACCTACATTCAGGCCAGGATCACCGAGGACGGGCGGGACGGTTGGCCGGTCGAGGCCGGTCGGTATCGGCTTGCCGTGGCCCGAGCCTGCCCGTGGGCCAATCGGGCGATCATCGTCCGCCGGCTGATGGGACTCGAGCCGGTGCTGTCGATGGCCATCGCCGGGCCGACGCACGATGAAAACAGCTGGACCTTCGACCTCGACCCCGGTGGCGTGGATCCGGTGCTCGGGATCCCACGACTCAAGGACGCCTACGAGAAGGCGGTGCCCGGCTACCCGCGCGGGATCACCGTTCCGGCGATCGTCGACATTCCCACGGGCGCCGTAGTCACGAACGACTTCGGTCAGCTGACCATCGATCTCGACACTGAATGGGGTGCCTTCTACCGGGACGGCGCCCCCGAGTTGTACCCGGACAAGTTGCGCGAGGAGATCGATGAGGTCAGTGAGGACGTACGCCGGGATCTGAACAACGGCGTGTACGAGGCCGGTTTCGCCACGTCACAGCCAGCCTATGAGAAGGCCTACCGCAAAGTCTTCACGCGGTTGGACTGGCTCAGCGACCGGCTGACCGATCGGCGCTTCCTGATGGGAGAGACGATCACCGAGGCTGACATTCGGCTGTTCACCACGTTGGCACGCTTCGACGCGGTCTACCACGGGCACTTCAAGTGCAACCGGAACAAGCTTGCCGAGATGTCGACGCTTTGGGCCTACGCCCGGGACCTGTTCCAGACTCCGGGCTTCGGAGACACGACGGACTTCGTGCACATCAAGGAGCACTACTACGTGGTGCACACCGGGATCAACCCGACGCAGGTCGTACCGTCCGGCCCGGATCTGGCGAATTGGCTTGCGCCGCACGGTCGTGCGGATCTCAGCGATCGTCCGTTCGGTGACGGGACGCCGCCAGGACCGCCAGTCGCGGACGAGCGCATCCCGGCCGAACACGGGCTCTCCTCGGACGCCTCGGCCTGACGAATGAGCGATGCCGTGCTCGTCGGGCTGACCGGAGGCATCGGTTCCGGGAAGAGCGCGGTGGCCGGGCTACTGGCGGAGCACGGTGCCAGGGTCATCGATGCCGACCAGGTGGCGCGCGAGGTGGTGGCCCGGG
>JACCUF010000416.1 GCA_013811975.1 Geodermatophilaceae bacterium
ACCTGGCTGAACTCCGGTGGTCTCGGAACGATGGGATACGCGGTCCCGGCCGCCATGGGTGCCAAGGTGGGCCGGCCGGAGGCGACCGTGTGGGCAATCGACGGCGACGGCTGCTTCCAGATGACCAACCAGGAACTTGCCACCTGAGCGATCGAGAAAATCCCGATCAAGGTGGCCATCATCAACAACGGCAACCTGGGCATGGTCCGCCAATGGCAGACGCTGTTCTATAACGGCCGCTACTCCAACACCGGCCTTGGCACTCTGCAGACCGAACAGGCGCGTCGCATCCCGGACTTCGTACTCCTGGCCGAGGCGCTGGGCTGCGTTGGCCTGCGCTGCGAGACGAAGGCAGATGTCGACATGACCATTGAAAAGGCGATGGCGGTCAACGACGCGCCAGTGGTCGTGGACTTCTGCGTCGGACAGGATGCTCAGGTCTGGCCCATGGTTCCGGCCGGCACCAGCAACGACGAGATCCTCGCCGCGCGCGACGTGCGCCCGGTCTTCGACGAGTCCCAGGTCTGAGGAGGAGGAATGAGAAACATCGCCCGAGAAGGAGTGAGCATCGCGGGGCCGTCCACGGCCCGAGGAGCGGAGCGAGTGGTGAGCGCAGCGAGCGAGGGGTGGAGAAATTGAGCAGACATACTCTTTCGGTCCTGGTCGAGAACAAACCAGGTGTCCTGGCCAGGATCTCGGCGTTGTTCAGCCGCCGCGGCTTCAACATCGACTCGCTGGCCGTGGGCCCCACCGAGAACGAGCACCTGTCCCGCATGACGATCGTGGTGGACGTTGCCTCACAGCCCCTCGAGCAGGTCACCAAACAGCTGAACAAGCTGATCAACGTGATCAAGATCGTCGAACTCGACGACGATGCGGCGGTTCAGCGTGAGCTCCTCCTGGTGAAGGTCTCGGCGCCGATGAGCGACAGGGCCGTCGTCCTGCAGACCGCCGAGCTCTTCCGGGCTCGCGTGGTCGACGTGAACGCGGAGAGCGTCACACTGGAGGCCACCGGCACGCCGGCAAAACTCGATGCCCTGCTCGAGGTGCTCACCCCACTGGGCATCAAGGAGATGGCGCAGTCGGGCGTCGTGGCGATGGCCCGGGGTCCTCGTTCCATAGCCGGAGCGGGGCCCTTACGCGCCGTGGACCGGGCCTCCTGATCCCTGCCCCAGATCCTGCTCGATCCGAATCCGTCTCCCCCGAAAGGACATCTGCCTCCCATGGCTGCCGAGATCTTCTACGACGACGATGCCGATCTGTCCGTTATCCAAGAACGGGTCGTCGCCGTCCTGGGTTACGGGAGTCAGGGGCACGCACACGCGCTGTCGCTGCGCGATTCCGGGGTCGACGTACGCGTCGGGCTGCCCGAGGGGTCGAAGAGCCGCGCCAAGGCCGAGGCGGAGGGGCTGCGCGTCGTCACGCCGGCCGAGGCCGCTGCAGAGGCTGACGTGATCATGATCCTGGCACCGGACCACATCCAGCGCACGCTCTACGCGGAGTCGGTGGCGCCCAACCTGCAGGACGGCGACGCGCTGTTCTTCGGACATGGGTTCAACATCCGGTTCGGCTACATCACCCCACCATCGAATGTGGACGTCGCGATGGTGGCACCGAAGGGTCCCGGGCACCTAGTACGCCGAGAGTTCTCCGACGGTAAGGGGGTTCCGTGCCTGGTCGCCGTCGAGCAGGACCCGTCAGGCAACGCGCTGCCGCTCGCACTTTCCTATGCCAAGGGCATCGGCGGGACCCGTGCCGGAGTCATCAAGACGACGTTCACCGAGGAGACCGAGACCGATCTCTTCGGCGAGCAGGCAGTCCTGTGCGGTGGTTTGTCGGCGCTGGTCGTGGCCGGGTACGAGACGCTGACCGAGGCTGGGTACCAACCGGAGATCGCCTACTTCGAGTGCCTGCACGAACTCAAGCTGATCGTCGACCTGATGTATGAGGGCGGCATCGCCAAGCAGCGATGGTCGGTCTCGGACACCGCCGAGTACGGCGACTACACCTCCGGACCGAGGGTCATCGATTCCCACGTCCGCGAAACCATGGACGGGATCCTCGCCCGGATCAAAGACGGTTCGTGGGCCGAGGCCTTCATCGCCGACCAGGACGCCGGAGCGCCGGACTTCAAAGCCAAACGTGCTGCGGCTGAGGCGCACCCGATCGAGTCCACCGGGCGGGAACTACGCGGGTTGATGAGCTGGGTCGAGACCGAGGACGACTACCAGGGCAGCGCCGCCCGCAACTGACTGCCTCTCCGCCGCGCTGGGGGTCGGTTGTCTGCTCTGACCGGTCAGCGGCCGCGCCGATCGCGGTGCGCTGCGAAGTACCGCGCGGCGGGTGCGAGGCTGAGGAAGACCAGGATGAGGAGCGCCGCTGCCAAACCCACGAGCAAGCCGATGATCCCCCCGGTATCGGTCGCGTCGTTGCCGATGCTGCCGAAGAAGCTGATCAGCCCGAGTGCGGCCAGCAGGGCAGCCCCGACGATGAGAAGCACCCGGCTGCGTCCGGTGATCGCTAGCACCGATCCCCAGATCAGTAGTACGGCAACGGTGAGGGCGATCAGCGCGAAGACGAGGAAGATGCCCGACAGCGCACCTGCCAGCCCAGTCCCGCCGTCGTCCTGGCCCACGAGCGCGCTGCCTCCGACAAACGCGAAAATCGCAGCAGCGGTGGCTAGGGCGCCCAGGATGACGCCGAGGACTGCTGCGGCCATCACAACACCGGGGCGAACCGGAGCCCCCGCCGAAGCCGTAGGGCTGTGGGTATCCCGATTGTTGGCCATACCCGGGAGGACCTGCGGTGGGCTGCTGGCCGTACCCGGGAGGACCTGCGGTGGGCTGCTGGCCGTACCCGGGAGGACCTGCGGTGGGCTGCTGGC
>JACCUF010000422.1 GCA_013811975.1 Geodermatophilaceae bacterium
CGCGTTCGACCTCATCTGGCACTCGATGCGCCTGGTCAGCCTGCTGGTCGGAGGCCTGCTCGCCGACAGCCTCGGCATTCAGGCCGTGTACTACGCGGGCGGCGTCCTGCTGTTCGCGGCCGCGGCCACCGGCCTCAGCTTGGCCCGCCGATGAGCGCGGTCGCTGGTCGGCGGGCGTGCCGGCCTCGACGCGGACCAGGTTCGGCGAGTAGGCGCCCTTCACCGTGATGTCGACGACCTGCCGGCACCCCTCGGCCTTTGCGTGCGTCGCCGTGCGCGGACCAAAGACATACCACGCGAGTGCCGCGATCAGGGCGAGGCCACCGAGGACGACAGCGAGATCGGATGCGTTCACTTCAAACTCCTTACCTGCTCTGGCGCCCCTGCTCAGGCCCGTGGTGCCGACCGGGTCCGGGCAGCGGCACAACGGGCTGGCTCTCCTACCGAGTGCCGGCAGGGTCGACCCGGGCGGCCGTCCGGACCAGCGTCCGCTGGTCCATCAGCGCCGCCGGAAGATGACGCGCATGACCTGTGTCATAGATCAGCGGGTCGCCACCGTTGATCGCCTCGGTAACGCAACGCTTCAGATAGTTGCGGGTGACGGCCTTGCTGACCGCCTCGACGGCCGACTGCACCGCGGACAGTTGCTGGAGAAACGTCCACGCAGTAGCGGTCGGCTTCGACCATCCGCGCGATGCCCTGCACCTATCCGCTGAGTTTACGAAGGCGCAGCAGCACGTCGGCGCGGACGCCGTCGCTCATCATCTGCCGCTCGCTGCCCCCGCACCGGGCCGGTGCCGAGCAGTCGGCCGGATGGTCCTCGGCATCCAGCTCGGGACGGCGGCTGCCGTCGGCGCCAGCAACGCGCTCGTCCGTGGTCATTTCCCTCAACTGGCTGTTCGTCACCAGCCCCGACTGGGTACTCCCCCCAGTACCTTTGGTCCGCCGGTCGGCCGGGTACCTATGCAGCGCCAGGGCGCGCTACGGCGACGACCCGATGGTTCCCGATGGGGCTGGGACCGTGCCGACGCGGATCTGGATGTGTCCCCCACGGCGGGCAGCGCTGTGAACGTCGATGAGATCCGCTTCCAGCAGTCGCCACGGATAGGCATGGATGTCCGAGCCGCTCACGGCGCACAACCAGCGCGCCAACGGACGCAGCACCGCCCATCGCCCCTGAGGATCCTGCATGTCGATCACGGCGATGCGGCCGCCGGCCCGCGTTCCGCGCAGCATCGTCTGCCAGGCAGCCGCCCGGTCCGGGATGACCGACAGGACATAGGTGCTGAGGGCAGCGTCCACCGGTTCCCATGCGGCGGGATCCACGGTGCTGGCGTCGGCGCAAAGCAAGGTCACGTTGGTCCAGCCGCGCCGGCGAACCCGGCGGGCGGCCTGTCGCAGCATGGCCGGGCTCGAGTCCAGGGCGACGACGTGCCCGGTGGGGCCGATGCGTCGCAGCAGGTGGCGGACGTTCAGACCGGTGCCGCAGCCTAGGTCGAGTACCCGGTCACCGGGAGCCAACCGGAGCGCTTCGATCCCGGCGCGCCGGCCGGACGCGTAGACCGGCCAGTCCAGCGAGAGCGCGTCGTAGAGAAAGGCGAACGTCGTGTAGGGCTCGGGACGCCGGAGGAGCCGACCGAGTCGCCCCTGTCCCTCCCCGCCGTGGTCGGGTGACCCGAAGAACGACGATGGGCGCATACCGGGCATCCTCCGGGAGCGGCTGGCGAGTCCACTGGCCGCCCGCTGGCCGGTGCCGCGGGGCGGCCCGCCGGGAACCAGCACGCTCACCTCGCCGCCGATCAGCTGGGCCTGCGCGTGCACTCGGCGCGCATCGCCGGGGACACGCAAGGAACCCGTCGACCCCGCCGACGGCATTCCGGTCAGGGGTGCGGAGAGGCGGGATGGATCGGCTGCCCTGAGCGGGTTCCCCTTGCGTCGCATCCCCGTCCACACCGTTGCCAGCGCGCCCGAGCCCAGCCGGGACGCTCTCAAGGCGCTGGAGGCGAAGTTCGGCAAGGTCCTGAACATCCACGGCGGGATGGCCCACTCCGCCGTCGTGCTGCAGGCCTATGCGGCCGTCCAACAGGTGATCGCCGAGCAGGGCACCTTCGACCCCGCGACGCGGGAGGCGATCGCGCTGGTCGTCGGGACCGTCGACCGCTGCGAGTACTGCCAGGCGGCGCACACCGCGGGAGGCAAGCGAGCCGGGCTGACCGAGGAGCAGACCGTCGCCATCCGCAAGGGTGAGGTCGACTTCGAGCCC
>JACCUF010000428.1 GCA_013811975.1 Geodermatophilaceae bacterium
CCAACGAGACGATAATCGCGGCAGCCAGACCAACCCCGACCGCGATCGCGACCGGCAGATTGCGACCGGCCCGGCTCGCGCCCGGCGGTAGTTCAGCTGCCGCGATCGGCCGATCGGCCACTGGCTGATCAATGGCGTTCTGGTCGAGGATCGGGCCTGACTGGGTGATCGCGACGTCGGCTGTTTGCGCGACCGGCGGCGGGTGCGCAGATCCTGATTGCCTACCGGAGGGATCCCTCGATTTGCCAAGCCGGTTCTTGGGCTTCTCCTCTAACACCGATCAGACCTCGAGAAGCTCGGCTTCCTTGGTCTTCACGGCCTCGTCGATCGTGCCGACGTGGGTGGAGGTGATGTCGTCGAGCTCTTTTTCCGCCCGGCGTACGTCATCCTCACCGACCTCGCCGTCCTTTTGTAGGCGCTCCAGTTCCTCTTTGGCGCGGCGTCGGATATTACGGACGGCGACCTTGCCGTCCTCGCCCTTGGTCCGGGCCACCTTGCCCAGGTCGCGTCGACGCTCTTCGGTCAACTGTGGGAAGACAATGCGCAGCATGGTCCCGTCGCCACCCGGGTTGACCCCGAGGTCGCTGTCGCGGATGGCCTTCTCGATCGCCGCGAGCTGACTGATGTCATACGGCTTGATGATCGCCATCCGCGCTTCAGGGATGTTGATGGAGGCCATTTGCGGGATCGGTGTCTGCGCGCCGTAGTAGTCGACCAAGACCTTGTTGAACATGGAGGGGGTCGCCCGACCGGTCCTGAGCGTGCCGAGATCTTCCCGCAGCACCGACACCGCCTTGTCCATTCGGTCCTCAGCGTCGAGCAATGTGTCGTCGATCACGCGGTCCTCCATCCTCGGCGGTCGGTCCTGGTCATCTGGTGCTGTCCGCGGCGCCCACAGGTACGCGGTCAGACCGGTGTGACGATCTGCGTGCCGATCTTCTCACCATCGACCGCACGCGCGATGTTGCCGTCGACATCGAGGCTGAACACGACGATGGGTAGGCCGTTGGCCTGGCACAGACTGATCGCCGCCGCATCGGCCACTGCGAGCCCACGGGCAAGGACTTCGCCGTGAGTGATTGTGTCGAACCGGACCGCGCCCGGCACCTTCTGCGGATCTGCGTCATACACCCCATCGACCCCGTTCTTGGCAAGTAGCAGCACGGCGCAGCCGATCTCCAGAGCACGCTGGGCCGCCACCGTGTCGGTCGAGAAGTACGGCATTCCGGCGCCGGCGCCGAAGATGACGACGCGCCCCTTCTCCAGATGCCGGATCGCACGCAGCGGGATATAGGGCTCGGCGACTTGGCCCATCGTTATCGCCGTCTGCACCCTGGTGACGACACCGGCCTTCTCGCAGAAGTCCTGCAGCGCCAAGCAATTCATGACCGTGCCCAGCATGCCCATGTAGTCGGCCCGCCCACGTTCCATGCCGCGCTGAGAGAGTTCGGCACCTCGGAAGAAGTTCCCGCCCCCGACGACGATGGCGACCTGGACACCGTCGTTGGCGACCTCGGCCACTTGACGGGCGATATCGGCCACCACGTCTGGGTCGATCCCGACCTTGCCTCCGCCGAGGGTTTCACCGGACAGCTTGAGTAGGACGCGTCGATATCCCGCTGACTGCATACCGGCGATCCTGCCCTACGGCTGCCCGACCTCGAAGCGAGCGAACCGAAGCACTGCAACTCCGGCCTCGGAGAGCACAGCGGCGACGTCACGCTTAGGGTCGGTGATCGAAGGTTGCTCGAGGAGAACGAAGTCCTTGAAGAACGCGCCCACCCTGCCCTCGATGATCCGGGACATCGCCTGCTCGGGCTTGCCCTCTTCGCGAGCGGTCTGCTCGGCGATCCGCCTCTCGGAGTCAACGACCTCGGCCGGGACCTCCTCACGCGCGAGGAACTTCGGCCGGCTGGCCGCGACCTGCATGGCCACCGACTTGGCCGTCTCCTCGGAATCGCCCTCGTACTGGACGAGGACGCCGATCGCCGGGGGCAGGTCGGTCGCCTTGCGATGCAGGTACGACGCGGTGGTGCCGTCGAAGGTCACGAACCGGGTGATCTCGAGTTTCTCGCCGATCTTGGCCGACTCGTCCTGCAGCGTCTGCGCGACGGTGTTGCCGTCAGGCATGGATTGGGCCAGCAGAGCTGATACGTCGGCAGGCTCAGCAGAGACGACCACGTCGATCAAGCGGCCGGCCAGGTCCTGGAATCCGGCATTCTTGGCCACGAAGTCGGTCTCGCAGTTGAGTTCGATCATCGCGCCGTCCTTGGTCAGGACCAGGCCGTTGGCGGCGGCGCGCTCCAAGCGCTTGCCGACGTCCTTGGCTCCCTTGATCCGAAGCAGTTCGACGGCTTTGTCGAAGTCGCCGTCGGCCTCGGTGAGGGCGTTCTTGCAAGCCATCATCCCCGACCCGGTCATGTCGCGCAGCCGCTTTACGTCGGCGGCGGTGAAGCTGGGCATATCGGTGTCCTTCACTCTCGCGGGTGCTCGTGTCATCTCGTGCGGCGGTCAGCCACCGTGGAGGTCGTCATGATGCGGTGTCCGGTTGATGAGGTGTCGTGTCGAGACGGTGTCGAACCGGCCGCGTTCAGGTGCTCAAGCAGGCGGCGATGAGGCCGGCGTGCCGTTGTTGCTTGGGTCGGCCTGGCCCGATGCGGATGCATCAGCTGTCGCGCTGGTGGGAGCGGCTGTCGCCCCCGGATCGGCCGAGGCTGCGGGAGCGGCTCCTGCCGGGCCGGATGAGGGCTGGTCGGCGGGCTTGGTGCCTTCCAGCAGCTCCCGCTCCCACTCGGCCAGCGGTTCGTTGGCGCCGATCTCGGCGGCGTCCCCAGTATCAGCACCTTCGCCGGCAACACTCTGCGCTGCCTGGCGGGCCATGAGCCCCTCCGCGACCGCGTCGGCCACGACCCGGGTCAGCAGCGCGGCGCTGCGAATCGCGTCGTCATTGCCGGGGATCTTGTAGTCGACCTCGTCCGGATCGCAGTTGGTATCCAGGACGGCTACGACGGGGATGCCTAGCTTGCGGGCCTCCCCCACGGCGATGTGCTCCTTCTTGGTGTCCACGATCCACACGACGCTCGGCGTCTTGGCCATGTCACGGATACCACCGAGGCTGCGCTCCAGCTTGGCCTTCTCGCGAGACAGGCCGAGTGCTTCCTTCTTGCTCAGGGTGGCGGTGACTCCGGTCTGCTCCATCGTCTCCAGTTCCTTGAGCCGCTGCAGCCGGCCGTGCACGGTCTGGAAGTTGGTCAGCATCCCGCCGAGCCAACGCTGATTCACGTACGGCATGCCGACGCGGTTCGCCTGCTCGGCGATCGCTTCCTGGGCCTGCTTCTTGGTGCCGACGAACAACACGGTCCCGCCGTGTGCGACGGTCTGCTTGATGAAGTCGTAGGCGTCATCGATGTAGGTCAGCGTCTGCTGCAGGTCGATGATGTAGATGCCGTTGCGCTCGGTGAAGATGAATCGCTTCATCTTCGGGTTCCAGCGACGGGTCTGATGTCCGAAGTGGACTCCTGCATCGAGCAGGTTCTTCATGCTGACGACAGCCACGGGCCGTCCTTTCGTTCACGCGCCACCGGCGGGTTTCCCGGCGATGCCGCTCACTCGGTTGATGCGACGCCCCCGGCCGGGGGTGTCACCCTGGTGACCAAGGAGCCACGTTGACCCGACATGTCGGGACCGAGACGGGGCTGCCTCCCACCTCAGGTGGGGCAGATCACGCGAAGTCGGCCTGCCCGAGGGCGGACCGCTGAGGTCGAGTGTACGGCCATCCGTCCACAGGCCGGATGGTCGGCCCGGCAGTTGCCCACAAGCACCCGCACCCGGGCGCTATGCCCGGATCTGGTGGGCAGGCTCGGGCGGGTGAAACTCGCAGTGATCAGCCGGACCTCAGCGCTGCTGCTCCTTGGCACGGGGATCTGGTACTCCCTTCCAGCCGAC
>JACCUF010000437.1 GCA_013811975.1 Geodermatophilaceae bacterium
CTACGACTCCGATCCTCGAACCGATCTGTCGGTCTTGGGCCGACCGGTCAGGATCATCCTGCGCGGCACCGTCATCGCCTGAGGCGCATCCGCCGAGAGGTAGAGCGCGTCTGGCCTTGGAATTGTGGCCGTAATCCGAGGTAGAGAGCCTCTGACCTCGCAGGCAGGCACCTCCCGGCGGCCTGAGAGACTGCGCGGCGTGCTGCTACGGATGTCGACCCTGTTCCTGCGGACCCTGCGTGAGGACCCGGCCGATGCGGAGATCCCGAGTCATCGACTCCTGCTCCGCGCTGGCTACATCCGGCGCGCCGCATCGGGCGGTTACACCTGGCTGCCGTTGGGCTATCGCGTCTATCGCAACGTCGAGCGGATCGTCCGCGAGGAGATGGACCGGATGGGCGCCCAGGAGGTGCACTTCCCGGCGCTGCTGCCACGCGAGCCTTACGAGGCATCCGGCCGGTGGACCGCCTATGGGGACAACATGTTCCGGCTCAAGGACCGCCGGGGCAGCGACCATCTGTTGGCCCCGACGCACGAGGAGATGTTCACCCTTCTGGTGAAGGATCTCTACTCCTCGTACAAGGATCTGCCGCTGTGGATCTACCAGATCCAGACCAAGTTCCGGGACGAAGCCCGACCGCGCGCAGGGCTGCTGCGGCTTCGCGAATTCGTGATGAAGGACTCCTATTCCTTCGACACCCACGATTCCGGACTCGATGCCTCCTATGCCGCTCACCGGGCGGCCTACATCGCTACCTTCGATCGTCTCGGCCTGGACTACGTGATCGTCTCGGCGATGTCGGGGGCGATGGGCGGGTCACGCAGCGAGGAGTTCCTGCATCCCAACCAGGTCGGCGAGGACACGTTCGTGCGCAGCGCGGGCGGGTATGCGGCGAACGTCGAAGCGGTCCGCACCCCGGTGCCCGACCCGATCCCGCATGACGACGCCCCGGCGGCCCACGTAGAGGACACGCCTGACACACCGACCATCGACACGCTCGTGGCGCTGGCCAACGAAAGGTTCGCCCGTTCCGACCGGCCATGGTCGGCCGCGGACACGCTGAAGAACGTGGTCGTCATGCTCGTCCATCCCGAGGGCAGCCGAGAGCCGTTGGTCGTCGGGCTGCCGGGCGACCGCGATGTTGATCCGAAACGCCTTGAAGCTCAGGTGGACCCGGCGGTGGTCGAAGCATTCACCGAGGCGGACTTCGCGGCGAACCCGGCACTGGTCAAGGGCTACATCGGCCCGGCTGCGCTGGGCGAGAAGTCGTCGAGCGGCATTCGCTACCTCGTCGATCCCCGGGTTGTTGCCGGCACGAGGTGGTTGACGGGGGCCAACCAGGCCGGCCGGCACGTCTTCGATCTGGTTTGTGGCCGGGATTTCACGCCGGACGGGACGATCGAGGCGGCCGAGATCAAGGCGGGGGACCCAGCACCGGATGGCTCCGGGCCCCTGCTACTGGCCCGCGGGATCGAGATCGGGCACATCTTCCAACTCGGTCGCAAGTACGCCGATGCTCTCGACCTCAAGGTCCTCGACGAGAACGGAAAGCTGGTGACGGTGACGATGGGGTCCTACGGAATCGGCGTTTCCCGGGCTGTCGCAGCGGTCGCCGAGTCCACTCACGACGAGGCCGGTCTGTGCTGGCCCCGCGAAGTTTCGCCTGCCGACGTCCACATCGTGGCCACCGGCAAGGACCCGGCAGTTTTCGAGGCCGCGCAACGGCTGGCCATCGATCTCGTGGACGCCGGCCTGACCGTGCTCTACGACGACCGCCGGAAGGTGAGCCCGGGGATCAAGTTCACCGACGCCGAGCTGATCGGAGTGCCGACGATCGTCACCGTCGGCCGGGGTTTGGCCGACGGCGTGGTGGAGCTCCGGGACCGGCGTACCGACGCTCGCCGGGATCTGCCCGTTGCCGAAGCGGCTGCAACGATCAGGCAGGCCATCCAGGCCTGAGTTCATGGGCGCGCGGGTACGGCCTCATGGACGGTCTGGCAGAATGCACACGCGAACGTGCCGCGCGGCCCTCTACCCGTTGCGGATCACGTCCATGAAGTGTCGTGACCACGGACCCACCCGGCGGTCGCGCGGTCACCCGCACCAGAAACTCGAGGAGTAGTCCCGCACGTGTCCACCAAGATCAAGCTCATGCGGCGCGGCAAGACGCGCCAGCCGTACTACCGCATCGTCGTTGCCGACTCGCGCACAAAGCGGGACGGTCGATCGATCGAGGAGATCGGTACC
>JACCUF010000445.1 GCA_013811975.1 Geodermatophilaceae bacterium
CTCCTCGCAGCAATGTCCCGATGACCCGGTTGGAGAATGCGTGTCCTGCGAACGGCGTGTTGCGGCTGCGACTGCCGAGTTCCTCGGCTGTCACGGTCCATCCTGCTGCTGGATCGACGAGGCACAGCGTGGCCGGCCCGACGAAGTCGAGACCTGTTGTGTGTCGGGTCGCGATGCCGGCGATGCGTGCCGGGCTGTGTGACATCCGCTCGGCGAGTGTGGCCCAGCTCATCTGTCCGGTTGCCACGAAGGTGTCTGCGATCACGGCCAGGGCGGTCTCCAGTCCGAGCATGCCCATTGGGGCCTGGCACCAGTTGCGGGCCTTGTCTATAGCCGGATGGGGTGCGTGGTCGGTGGCGACGGCGTCGATGGTGCCGTCGACCAGGGCGGCGCGGAGGGCGTTGACATCGGCGGCTGTGCGGAGTGGAGGGTTGACCTTGTACACCGGATCACCGGAGCGCGTGTCCTCTTCGGTGAGCAGCAGGTGGTGCGGGGTTACCTCGGCGGTCACCGGCCATCCACGCCGCTTGGCCCAGGCGATCACCTCGACACTGCCCGCGGTGGAGACGTGGCAGACGTGCAGGCGTGCTCGTTCGTGGTGGGCGAGCAAACAGTCCCGTGCGATGACGATCTCTTCGGCGACGGCGGGCCAGCCCGGCAGCCCGAGCTCGTGGGAGACGTCTCCTTCGTTGAGCTGGGCGCCTGCGGTGAGTGAGGGTTCCTGCGCGTGTTGGGCCAGTACGCCGCCGACCGCGCTGACGGCGCGCAGCCCTTCGCGCATCATGCGCGCATCGGTGATGCACCGCCCGTCGTCGGAGAACAGGCGGACGTGGGCGGCAGAGGACGCCATCCCGGCGATATCGGCCAGTTCCGCGCCCTCCAGATTGACCGTTACTGCGCCGACCGGGTGAACGTCGCACCGGCCGGCCTTTTCGCCAAGCTGGCGGACCTGCTCGACGATGTCGGGACGGTCGGCGACCGGGTCGGTGTTAGCCATCGCGCAGACCGCGGTGTACCCGCCCTGGGCCGCGGCTAGGGTGCCGCTTTCGATCGTTTCTGCGTCCTCCCGTCCGGGTTGCCGCAGATGGGTGTGGAGGTCTACGAGGCCCGGCAAGGCGATCAGCCCTCCGCAGTCGATGACCCGCGCCCCAGTCGTGAGGTCAGCGGGGTCAACGAACACCCCGCGCTCGACAGCGATCTCGCCTGCAGGCCCCCCGAGCGGCCGTACACCACGCAGCAACAGGCCGCTCAGCGCAGTTCTCCACGGTCAGTGATGGCGCAGGACACGGCGTTCATCCCGTCGCCGATCGGGACTGTGGGGAACTACGGGACGGTGAGACTGATGCCTGGAATCGTGACGACGTCGTGGTCTCTTGAACGACGTAGCTGAATGCCGGACCGTCTTGACAGATCAGCGGTGACTCGTCGGTTGCCGACCTTTCTCCCGTAGCGCACCCATGGCAGTAGCCAAGGCCGCACGCCATGTGCGCCTCAAGCGAGACCTGGATCTGTGCGCCCCGCGAGCGGGCTAGGTTTCCCGCCATCTGTAGGAGCCGCCGGGAACCGCATACGGCAATAAGAGTGGACTGTTCTTGGGGCATCGTCCGTTCGAGGTCATCATAGAGCCGTTGCACATGACTCGAACCGTCGGAGTCATATACCTCTCGGACGTGGACCCCATGGGCTCGATAGAGATCGCTCCCGATCGCGCTGTCCGGTGACCGGCTACTCGAGATTGCCGTAACCGGCACCCCGATCAGTTTGGCTTGCTTGGCCAGAAGGGTCAGCGAACAGATTCCGATTCCTCGGCCGAGCAGGACCAAGTGTCGCGTGTCGGGCACAAGGTCGAAGGCGCGACCGAGTGGGCCGACACACAGCATTTCCTCCCCAGGGGAAAAGGAGGTCAGCTGGGTTGTGCCGGCGCCGACGACGCCATACAAGATGTGCAGAAGACCGTCGGCCAGGTTCACGTCGTAAACCGCCATCGGTCTGGGCAAAACCGGAGTGGCCTGATGCCTGCGTGCAGCGGTCAGCATGACGAACTGCCCGGGTTGGACAACTGCGGCGATCGTAGGCGCGTGAAGACTCAGCGCCCAGTAACGATCGGCTATGTGGCGGTTGCCGACGACCGGTGCCTCGTGCCAGGTGGGCGTGGCCCGTGTATCGCCGAGTTTCGGAAGCAGCTCTACCTCGCCCTGGACAGTCATTTCTGTGTGAGCCGCCACGAAGACTCGCCTCCCCGATCGGTGGTTGAGGCGGGGCCTGGATCGCGCGTGCGGCGCGTGGCCAGTTCCTCGTCAGCGCGGAGAAGAATCCGCAGCAGAACGTCCGTACCTGTGGCTAGATCAGCCGAGCTGGTCCACTCCTCGGGAACATGACTGAGGCCGTCACGGCTTGGGATGAAGATCATCGACGCGGGCATTATCTGGTTGATGGCCTGCGCGTCATGGCTAGCACCGCTTGTCATGACCCGATAGCTCAGGTCCTGTGCTTTGCACGCGTCGACACTGAATTGGCGTAGCCATAACGGGAGTACGACCGGGGATGAGTCTCCGATGAGAGACGCCTCGAGGTCTATTTGTCGCTTGGCGCAGATGTCGCCGGCGCGTCGGAGAAGCTCCGATGCGGTCGCACGTTGCCGGTCACTGTCGACGTCACGGACGTCCAAGCTCATGGAGACGTGGCCGGGAATCGTGGTGATGGATCCCGGCGTGACGACGAGTCTCCCGACGGTGGCGCGGGTACCTCGGTGGCGGGCATCGTTGGCCAGCGCTTCTGTAGCTAGCACGATCTCCGCAGCGGCGGCGAGAGCGTCGGCCCGTAGGCTCATCGGGGTGGCCCCGGTATGGGAGGCGCGGCCGGTCAGGTTCAGGTCAAGGCGGGTGCTGCCTGAGATCAGGTCGACGATGCCGATGGCGGCCTTGGTTTTCTCGAGCACACCACCCTGTTCGACGTGTAGCTCGACAAATGCTGCCCAGTCAGTGGGATCCCAGGGTTGGGCGGCTGCCGCGTGCGGGTCCACCCCGACGCTGGACATCGCCTCGGACAGGCGCCGGCCCTCGGCGTCGTGCTTGGCGTCCAGCTGGGTGATCGATAGCAGGCCGGCAGCGAGACGGCTGCCGATGCACGCCTGGCCAAACCTCGCCCCTTCTTCGGCGGCGAAGGCTACGAACCGCAGGTGGTGTCGATGGGAGAGATTCTCCGTGACGATTATCCGCGCGACCTCCATCGCAGCGACCACGCCGGCGATGCCATCGAAGCGGCCGCCACCGGGCACTGAATCTAGGTGGGATCCGGTTCCGATGGCCGGATACTCTTCGACGCTGCCGGAGTGTTCGGCCAAAGTGTTCCCGGCGCTGTCCACCCACACGTCCAGGCCGAGGGCCTTCATATGTGCACCGAACTTGTCGTGTGCCTCTCTTTCGCGATCTGTGTAGGCGAGCCGCGTTACGCCCCTGCCTGGGGCGCTTAGCGCCGCGAACTCGGCGATGAGGCTACTGAGGCGGCCCGGATCGGAGGTCGGCAGTCGAAGTGGACCCGAGGAAGGCGCATCGTCCGACGCGAGAGACTCTGAATGCGGTTCGACGAGCGGCCGATTGGTCATGGATCGAGGCTTTCTGCCACAACAACTGTTATGTCGGTCGATGCCTGGACATATTCGTCGAGCGGGGTGGTGCCTAGAATGGCCGCGACAGCGACCACGGTCAGGCTGCGGGATTCGGCGACTCCGGTCAAGGCATGGAGTGAGTTAGGCGTCTCGAACTCATCACTCATCACCAGCGTTCGGTCGTGTTCGTTGAAAGAGCAGCCGGTGAGTTCCACGATGCCTTCTTGTTCATGGGCTAACGCTGTAGCGCAGGACAGTTCCCGGCTGACAATGTGGGCTAAGACAGCTGTATTCGGGGTGTCCCAGGTGACTATTGTCTGGATGCCGTTGGCCCTCAGCTGCTGCGCGATGGACGTGGCGACCGATTCTGCAGCTACGGCGCTCGCGAGGAGATCGAGGTGCCGCTTCTGGCTTGGACCTTCGCGGTCGCCACAGAGTGCGGCGATTGCAGACGAAACATCGGCGTCGTGGCCTAGCTGCATGTCAGTTCCTTTCACGGAGGGGTAGGAGTTCATCCAACGTAAACAGCGTTCTGCATGGCAGGCCCTCTGCACCAATAGCCTCCGCACCGCCTTGCTGCCGATCGACGACGGCGAGTACGCCGACGACGTCGGCGCCCGCCCTTCGCAATGAACGAACCGCTCTCGCCGCTTCGCCACCGGTACTGATGATGTCCTCGA
>JACCUF010000002.1 GCA_013811975.1 Geodermatophilaceae bacterium
AAGTCTGCAGATCGGCCTGCTTTCAGACCGTCCGGCCCGCCGAGCAACTCCTGCGATGCTCGGCTACGGCGCACCGCTCGATCATCCGGCCTCGACTCCGCGATCAGGACTCGATCAGGGTGAACTCACCGTTCTCGACGGTGACCAGTACGAGATCCTCGGCAGTCAGTCCACTGTGGTCATCCGCGCTCATCGTGAACGTGCCGGACACCCCGACGTAGTCAGTCACTCCTTCGAGGTACTCGCGCATCGCCTGAGCGTCCGTACCGGCCTCGGCCAGTGCTTGGACGGCGAGCTGGAAGCCGTCGTAGGCGTGCCCGGCGAACGTCGACGGCCCGGCTCCGTACTCGGCCTCGTACGCGTCGGCGAAGGCAGTGATGACCTCCTTCTGCGGGTCGTCGTCAGGGAGCTGGTCGCGTACGACAAGCCGACCGAGCGGGGCGACGAGACCGTCGGCAGCGGCTCCCGCAGTGTCCAGGAAGACCTGATTGCCGATGCCGTGACTCTGGTAGACCGGCGTCTCGATTCCGAGCTGACGGTAGGCAACCTGGGCGAGACCGGCTGCCGGCGGGATCCCCCAGATTATGTTCGCGTCGGCCCCGGCGTCGCGAATGTTGACCATCTGGGCGGTGAAGTCGGTGGCGTCGGGCGCGAAACTCTCGGTGGCGATGACGCTGATCCCGAACTCCTCGCCGATGGAGTTGAACAGCTCCTCGACGCCCTCGCCGAATCCGGAGGCGTCACGGGCGAGCGCGAGTGTGCTGTAGCCCTTGTCGGCCGCGTCGGCGACGATGTTCTCGATCACGACGGAATCGTTCTGTGCGGTCTTGAAGACCCACTCCGATCCCTCGACGATCGCTTGATTGGCGGCCAGTGAGATCATCGGAATCTCATTCGACTCCGCGATAGGTCGCATCGCCAGGCTCGGACCGGTCCGACTTGCGCCCAGGATGATGTCGACCTCATCCTCGGTGATCAGCTTGTTGATCGCTCGAGCAGCGCCGTCCTCGGTGGACGCGTTGTCCTCGATGATGAGTTCGACCTCGCGGCCGTCGATGCCGCCGTCGGCATTGAGCTGCTCAGCGAGCAGTTCGAGCGTGTCGCGCTCGGGTACGCCAAGGCTGGCGCCGGCGCCGGTGATGTCGAGTACCGCGCCGATGACGACCGGGCCACTCTCCTCGGGAGCCGCTTCGTCACCACCGCTCTGCTCCTCGGCGCAACCGGCCAGGACCAGCGTCGCTGCGGTCAGCGCCAGGGCTGCTTTCCTACCTGAAGATCTGAGCACCACACACACCTCTGGACAGTCTGGGGATTCGTTGATCTCGCAACGATCTGGTCACCCGAGGCTTTCACCGGTACTGGACAGTGTCAAACCTCTGGCCCATCCCGGTCAGAGCGTCAACCCGGCGCGAAACGGCAGTCGTGATCGCCGCACACACTCCGAGGAGCACGCAGTCCACGAAGCTAGGGTCCAGACAGTCCAAGTCCTGCAACTGCCCGGCGTGGTCATCGACGTCCGAGTCGGACGTTGAGCCACCTGGGACCGGTGGTCGTCGCCACTTCGGGCAAGCGTGCGCGCAGCCCTCGATCGGCGGACACGACCAGCAGATGGTCGCCGGCTGCGATCAGATCCACAACCAGATCCACGATCGCGTCATCTCCGGAACCCGCGGCCCGGAAGATCTCGAGTGCCTCAGTCCGGTTGCTGTGGTCATCCCCCGCCCGGTTTGCGCTGCCCTCGAGGACCGCAACGATTCGGGCCATCTGGATGGACGCGCCATCGGGGCCGGGGACCGTATGCCCCGCCAGGGCGGCAAGGCCGGACAGCAGCCGCTCTGCTGCCCCGGCACGATCACGCCACCAGCCGTCGGGTATCGAACCGACGACATTGGCCATGTCGACGACCAGCACGATGGGTGTCGCCACTGGACCGGTGTGGGTCACCAGCGTTGCATCAGGTGCTCACGACCCGGTCGCGGGTCGCACGGACCGGCCCCAGCTCGTCGAACGTTTGTGGACCGTGAACCCGGCCCGCTCGTAGAGGACGAGTGCCCCGGACTCGTTGGCCGCGTCCACGCCGAGATAGGCCTCTTGGTGACCGCCTGCGGACCAGTTGGCCAAGCCGGTGGCCAGGAGCACCGATCCGACGCCCCGCCCGCGGAAGGACGGCACCGAGCCGAGCTGGCCGATATAGACCTCTCTTCGGCCGGTGGCCACCACGTCGACCTCGTAGACATACGTCAGCAAGTAGCCGGCAATCACCGCTCGCCGATCGTCGGTGACGGCAAGCAGCGACAGGTCCGGACGGAACGCCCGGGCGCCGGTGAAGTAGCCCTGCCACTCCTCGGGGTCGCGCTCGGTGGAACCGAAGTGGCCATGAAAGGCGGTGTTGTGGGCTTGGCGAACCTCCTCGTCCCGACCGGTGTCGTACGCCTCGATCCGTACGCCCCTGGCCGCTAGTACGGGCGGGAGCGGGAGATCGGTGTCCAGTGGCCGCATCATTTCGAACCAGAACCGGATCTCCTCGAGTCCCTCGGTCCGGGCCAGGGCGGCCAGGCCCGCGTTGGTCTCCGATA
>JACCUF010000037.1 GCA_013811975.1 Geodermatophilaceae bacterium
GCGTTCCGCTCGAAGGCGGCGGCAGGTTGGTCGTAGAGATGTCGCCGGACGAGGCCACCGCGCTGTCGGAGGCACTCAAGGGTGCCACTGGCTAGACCGTGACTCGTACGGCCGACCAAACAGGGCCCCGGGAGGCGCACATTGCGCCCACCGGGAGCCTTCGGCTGTGAGGACGGCGTAATCAGCGCGCCGGAGGCGGAGGCGGAGGCGCTGGCGTCCCGCCCGGCGAGGGGTCGTCCGAGAAGTCGTCGTTCTTGCCGTCCAGTCCCTCCAGGGCAACCTTCAGCTTGTCCTTACCGGTTGCGATCTTGTCCGTGTGCGCGCCGCCGGTCTTGGAGTCGAGCAATTCGCCAGCCTTGTCCATGCCGGCGGCGATCTTGTCACTGTTCTTGTCGACGAGTTCGCTGGCCTTGCCTTTGAGATTGTCGAACGTGCTGATCGCGGGCTCCTTTCTCACATGTTGTCAATGCGGACACCCAGACTCTCATGCTGCCTCGAGGGCTGCGGCGTACACCTGCGCAGTACGGATGGCGACCGCCGACCAATCAAACTCGGCAACCGCGCGCTCGCGGCCGGCGGCTCCCATGGTGGTGGCCCGATCTGGGTCGGCCAGCAACTCGATCAGACGAGCGGCAAGCTCGGCCTCGAACCCGCGCGGATCTCCGGAGTCGTAGTGCACGAGCAGCCCGGTCACCCCGTCAGCGACAACCTCCGGGATTCCGCCCACGTCGCTGGCCACCACCGCCGTAGCGCAGGCGGCGGCCTCAAGATTGACGATCCCGAGGGGTTCGTAGACCGACGGACAGCAGAACACGCTGGCGTGACTGAGCAGGGTCACGACCTCCTCTCGCGCGAGCATCTCCTCGATCCAAATGACACCAGAGCGCTCACGTTGAAGTCCGGCGACGCCGGCGGCAACCTCGGCCCCCAGTTCGGCGGTGTCGGCGGCGCCGGCACAGATGACCAGCTGCGCCTCCGGCGGCAGTTGCCGGGCGGCTTTGATGAGGTGCATAACGCCCTTCTGCCGGGTGACCCGCCCGACGAAGATCACATACGGCCGATCAGGGTCGATGCCGCGCTCGAGCAACGTCGCTGTGTCATCGGTCGGTGCGTAGGCCACGGCGTCGACGCCGTTGTGGATGACCTGCACCTTGTTCGGGTCGAGATCGGAATAGCAGTCGAGGATGTCGCTGCGCATGCCCCGGCTGACCGCGATCACCGCCGCAGCAGCCTCGTACGCCGAGCGCTCCACATAGGAGGAGATGCGGTAACCGCCGCCGAGTTGTTCTGCTTTCCAGGGCCGTCGAGGCTCCAGCGAGTGTGCAGTGACGACGTGTGGTGCGCCGTGGAGCATCGAGCCGTAATGCCCGGCGAAGTTGGTGTACCACGTGTGTGAGTGCAGTACGTCGCAACCGCCGACGGCATCCACGATGGACAGATCAACGCCGAGGACTTGTATCGCGGAGTTCGCCCCTCCGAGTTCGGCCGGCACCTGATGAGCCTGGGCACCTTGTCGAGGGGCACCGAAACAGTGGATGTCCATGTCAAGGCCGGAAATTGTCCGCAAGGCCGCCACGAGATGCTCGACATGGACTCCCGCGCCGCCGTACACCTCCGGTGGGAACTCTCTGGTCAGCATCCCGACTCGCACGGCTGCCGACCCTAAACCTGTCGGGCTAGGTTCGGGCCATGGCCGGTGATTCGCGTGTCCTGGGCATCGTGCTCGCGGGGGGCGAAGGCAAACGATTGTGGCCGCTGACCGAGGACCGAGCCAAGCCAGCCGTGCCCTTCGGCGGCAACTACCGGCTGATCGACTTCGTCCTGTCCAACCTCGCCAACGGTGGTTACCTCCGGCTGTGCGTGCTGACGCAGTACAAGAGTCACTCGCTGGACCGGCACATCACGACCACCTGGCGGATGTCGACCGTCCTCGGCAACTACGTGACCCCGGTTCCGGCTCAACAACGACTCGGACCGCGCTGGTTCACCGGCAGCGCCGATGCCATCTACCAGAGCCTCAATCTGGTCTACGACGACGCGCCGGATCACGTCGTCGTCTTCGGCGCCGATCACGTCTACCGCATGGACCCGCGCCAGATGGTCCAGCAGCACATCGACAGCGGCGCCGGCGTGACGGTCGCCGGGATCCGCGTACCGCGCTCGGATGCATCGCAATTCGGGGTCATCGACACCGACGCCGAGGGCCGGATCGAACGGTTCTTGGAGAAACCGAGCGACGCTCCGGGTCTGCCGGACAGCCAGGACGAGGTATTCGCCTCCATGGGCAACTATGTGTTCACCACCGAGGCCCTGCTCGATGCGCTGCGCGCCGATGCGGCTGACGAGGACTCACTGCACGACATGGGCGGTGACATCATCCCGATGCTGACCTCGTCCGGGGCGGCTCGGGTCTATGACTTCAAGGACAACGTCGTTCCCGGTGAGACCGAACGCGACCGGGGCTACTGGCGTGATGTCGGGACCCTGGACACCTATTACGACGCTCACGCCGATCTGGTCTCGGTGCACCCGATCTTCAATCTATACAACCGGCGGTGGCCGATCTTCACCAATCCGCCGCAGTTGCCGCCGGCCAAGTTCGTCGAAGGCGGCAGCACCAGAGACTCGATCGTCGGCGCCGGCGTCATCATTTCCGGTGGGAACGTGTCCGGGTCGGTCATCTCACCCGGTTGCCGGCTGGCCGCGGGCTGCGATGTCGTGGACAGCGTGCTGATGGACAACGTCACGGTGGGAGCTGGAGCGGTCATCCGGCGGGCGATCCTGGACAAGAACGTTGTCATTGCGCCCGGGGCCCGGATCGGTGTCGATCCGGTTCGTGACGCCGAGCGCTATCACATGTCACCCGGCGGGGTGGTCGTCCTCGGCAAGGGAGCCGTCGCACTCGCTGATTAGGAGGGAACGGCGATCAGCAGCCCATCGCCGACCGGGAGTACGGCCCGACGAACGGTCTTCTCGGCCTTGAGTGCGGCCAACAGATCGCGCCAGGCGACCGTGTCCGAATCCCTGGCGGATTGGTCTGCGACGCGGTCCCTCCAGAGCAACCCGTGCCAGGCCAGGATGCCGCCGGCCCGCAGGACCCGGGTCAGGTGGGGCAACCAGTCGGGGTACTCACGGGGAGCGGCATCGCAGAAGACCAGGTCATAGCCGCCGTCGGTCAGTCGGGGCAGCACGTCAGAGGCCGAGCCGTTGATCAGCCGGACGCGCGGGGTCGGGATCTCCGCTTCGGTCAAGGCAATGCGAGCCGCCCGCTGGTGCTCCCCGTCGAAGTCCACCGACGTGAGTACGCCGTCCACTCGCATGCCAGCCAGCAGCCACAGGGTGGACACACCTGCACCGGTTCCGATCTCGACCACCGACCGGGCGTTGAGGGCAGCTGCCAAAGCGGCCAGCGTGGCACCCACCGCTGGGGCGATCGCCGAGCAACCGACCTCGGCGGCGTGCGCCCGGGCACTGACGATCGGCGCCGGCTCATCGGCGACGACATCGGCGAACGCTGGGGGAGACATCGGGGAAGCCTAGAGCCCGTTCTTGTCGATTCTGGGCAAACACTCAGACTGTCGGGAACAGGTATCGATCCTGCGTCGTTGTACTCGAGGTGACGCGTACATGGGATCCTGGTGCGATGAGCGACTCCGGCGCCCCCGGTGCTGCGGCAACCCCAGCGCAGCCGATGGAAGCTGCTAAGGGCGAGTTGCATGCCATATCGGGTTGGACACCGCCGAGCTGGGACGAGGTCGTTCGTCAGCACTCGGCTCGGGTCTACCGGCTGGCCTATCGGCTGTCGGGTAACGCGCAGGACGCCGAGGACCTCACCCAAGAAACCTTCGTCCGGGTGTTCCGTTCGCTGGCCAACTATCAGCCGGGCACCTTCGAGGGCTGGTTGCACAGGATTACCACCAACCTCTTCCTGGACATGGTTCGACGCCGGCAGCGGGTCCGTTTCGAAGCCCTTCCCGAGGACGCCGAGCGGCTGCCCAGTACCGGGCCCAGCCCGGAACAGGTCTACGCCGACACGCACTTCGATCCTCAGGTGCAAGCCGCCCTGGACGCTCTGTCGCCGGAGTTCCGCGTTCCGGTGGTGCTCTGTGACATCGAGGGCCTGACCTACGAGGAGATCGCGGCGACACTGGACATCAAGTTGGGCACGGTCCGTAGCCGCATCCACCGTGGGCGGGTCCAACTTCGGGCCGCGCTCGCCCATCTGGCCCCCGGCGGGGCACGAGTGCCGATAGCGGGGATCGCGTGAGCTGGTCGGAGATGCACCTGGCCACCGAGGCGATGGCCGCGCTGGTTGACAATGAACTCTCCGGTGGAGCGGCGGCACGCGCTCGCCTGCACCTAGGCCGGTGCGCTGAATGCGCAGCGGCGGTGATCGCTCAGGCCGAGGCCAAGACCGCGCTATTCGCCTCGTCCGGACCTATGCTGCCCGCCAGCCTGTTGTCCCGGCTGGCCGAGATCCCGTTCACCGCGGAGATGGCTCCGGGCATGAACGATGGAGTGATGGCGCTGCAGGGCGGCTCGCTGATGTTCGCCGCTACGCCGCTGCCCGTGCACGTGCAGACTCCCCCTCCGCCACCTCCGTCGTCGGGATTCGGCCGCGGGGCTTTCCGCCTGCGCTGATTCAGGCGCGTCTGTGCAGGACACAGCCGTCACGTCCAGCCGCGGGCTCGCCGACTGCTTGTCGACACCTGACGCGGACTTCACCGCAGTTCGGCGAGGGTGACCGGGTGGATCAGGAGCCGAGCGTTCATGGGCCACGATCGGCTGCCCTGATCCCTGCCGATCCACCGGCGAGTCGTTCGGGCGGCGGGGTCTTCGCCCGCCCGACCGATGTCGAGGCGGCGTTCAGCCCCGATCGCCCTCGGCTGAACGAGCGCCGCGATCCGGCGAAGTTGCCCCCGCCCGAACTTCTATCCCGCGCCTTCGGGCGCCCAAGCCCGGGACATCCGAGCCTGGGACGCCCACCCGGCAGTGCGGAGCCGCCCCGCCGGCGTGCCCCGCTGGCGTGGTGGAAGGCCGATGCCGCCAAGGACCCGTGGCGCGACCCGCAGTCCCAGGCCACCCTCGGAACGGGTGCGACCTATGACGAGGACGAGGACCCCGACACGCTGGTCAGTACCGACGCCAAGGGTCGTCGCCGGATCAAGATCGGTGACATTCCGATCCGCCTCGCGCTTCTCGGCTTGGTCTTTGCTCTGGTACTGGGTGGTGCCGCCGGTTCGGCCGGCTACTTTCTGAGCCGGCAGGCGGGGGAGTCGCCGCTGTTCAAACCGGATGCCGAGTTGACCCAAATCGATGGTGCGGTCAGCCGTGAGCCCGGGTCGATCTCGGACATCGCCAACCGGGTTCTGCCTGCAGTCGTGTCCATCGAGGTGAGCTTCGGCGATCTCGGTGGCACAGGTTCCGGTGTGGTGGTCGAGGAAGACGGCTACATCCTGACGAACAACCACGTCGTTTCCGGTGCCGCGGACAACCCGGATTCGACGCTCAGGGTGGTTTTCTCGGATTCGTCTTCCTCGCCGGCCCGCATCGTCGGACGTGATCCACTCAGTGACCTAGCAGTCCTCAAGGTCGAGAAACCCGGCCTCGCGGTGGCCAGTCTCGGCTCATCCTCCGAGGTCGTCGTCGGCGACCCGGTCGTGGCGATCGGGTCGCCGCTCGGCCTGGTCGGGACGGTGACCACGGGCATCGTCAGCGCCCTGGATCGCCCGGTCCGGTTGGCCGGCGAGGGCACCGACACCGACGCGGTGATCAGCGCCGTGCAGACCGATGCGGCCATCAACCCGGGGAACTCCGGTGGTGCGCTCGTCGACGCCTCAGGCGCGGTCATCGGCATCAACACCGCCATCGCCAGCTTCGGCGGCGGTGGGTCACAGGGCGGCAGCATCGGGCTCGGCTTCGCCATCCCGATCGACGCGGCCCGTGAGATCGCTGAGGAACTCATCACCACCGGTACGGCCATCCACGCCACGCTGGGTGTCAACGCGCAGACCGTCACCGACGGGGAGCGCGACGGTGCGCAGGTCAACAACGTCGAGCCCGGCGGCCCGGCAGCCACTGCCGGGCTGCAGGACGAGGACGTCATCATCGCGATCGGGGACCGCGAGGTCCGCAGCTCCGAGGAACTGGTGGTCGCGATCGATGTCTACAAACCGGGTGACACCGTCACGGTCGAATTCGTTCGGGGCAGCG
>JACCUF010000164.1 GCA_013811975.1 Geodermatophilaceae bacterium
CTGAAGCGTCCCGGTTTGATCGACCCACCACACCTCGATCTGCGCTGCGGCGAGTGACCCGGCCGTCTCGGCGTACAGGTCGCGGTAGCGAGGAAAGTCGGGCAAGGCGATAACGCTGCGCCATGCCGGTTCTTTCCCGCGCAGCCGCATCGCGGCAAACACGGCCTGGGCGTACCAGTGCGCGGCCTGCGTGCTGGGACTCGTGCGCTTGGTCTCGCCCGTGCGCGCCGGGTCTGCATAGGTGCGGCTCGGGTAGCCCTTGACCTCGATACCGAAGGCCAGCCCCTGACGGGAGGCGATGACATCGATGCCGTGTTCTTTGGTCGCGGTATTCGCTACCGACTGGATCCGCCACCCATCGGTCGCAAGCGCCGTTACCAGCGACGACTGGACGTTCGCCTCCGTGTGCCATTCGCCCGCCCGAGTCAACGGGTCGTCGGAGGAAGTGACCGCGGTCGCAAGAGCGGTGCTGTTCGTTCCCGGGATGCGGCGGTCGGTGCCTGGTTCCATCCCGCTCGGGCGGCTTCGGTCGGCGGCTGTGGGTTGACTCGCCTGGGTCGCCCGCCACTGCGCAATCTCGTCTGGTGTGGCTCGTCGGAACAGTCCTCGGTCGAGCCGAGTGAGGAATGGCTCCCGATGGGAGAACTGCGATCTATCGCCAACGTTCCAACAGGCCCCACGCACGTGGGTGCGGACCGTCCGATCGTTCGCTTTGGCGGGCGCATGCCGTCGGAACCACGACAGCACCTCCTGGGAGGTAAACGCCCCGGACTGAGTCGCGGCGAACTGGCGCAGCCCTTCCCACACGGTCAGCGTCTCAACCCCAGCCACGAGGTCAGGCTCTCACAACGCAGCGACAACAAGGCCATGCGAGCTCGGCCGAAGAGCGAACCTGCGATCACGCAACCTGCGTCTTATCACCGCGAATGACTGTCAAGCCCCGGCCTGAAATGAGGATGAGATTCACCAGGGCATTCGCTGGCACTTACCGCCGAGAACCAACAGCGGTGATGTGCACTCCCCCTCCCAACGCCGACAGGACCGTTGGGGGTAGGTCTCGCCGGCCAAAGTTGGAAAGGGAGGGTGCTAATGTCCGCGGGAGTCGTGCGCCGACTACGTGACCAGACTGCATCAGGTCAGAAGTGACAACAAGACGTTCACCAGTCCGTTTGCCGCTGCGCCGAGCCTAGGTCAACCGGCTCATCTGTCCGAGCGATGTAGCGACCTCAGCGTCGTCACCCACCCCGTCGACCTGGTTGCTGGCGAAGCAATCCCATCCCAGCCCACAAAGACGCACGGCAAGTTCAGCTGCCCAGCGTGTCGGCGCCTCGCAGTCAGCGGGTTTGGCGTCCCGGCCGACCGCCGCAGCCGTAGGCTGGCGTGCGTGCTGCCCCACGCTCGCGACGAGATCAAAGCGCTCGCCCAGCACAGCAGCGTCATCGAAATGGATGCCGTGCAGGGTTGGAACGTCCAAGAGTGGAAGCTCACCAACGAGGACGTGGACCGTGCAGTCGCGGCCTACCAGGCGCTGCTCAGCGTGGAGCTCGACGATGAGCTGGATCAGCTCTTGGCCGACATGGGGGTCGACCGGCTCGGGCCTCCGGCGACGAAAGACCAACACGCGAAGGTTGCACGGGCAGACGCAATCGTGCTGGTCGACCTGCAAGAGAACCTCGAAGACGACGGCGTCAGCCGGCCAGTCGAGAACGGTGCCCGGGCGTTCGGGCGCTCCAAGGACAACCGCAGCGACCTGCCGCAGGTTTCGGCTGGTGGGTTGATCCAGGCGTCGGTTGGCAGCTGGCCCCACTTGGGGTCGCCGGAACCCGTTCTCACCGTCAGATGCTTCGGTGCGAAGACTGGCGCACTGGAGCATCGACCACCCGCCATCGGCGCCGCCAAGCTGCAGCCCCTACCGCTGAAGGTGATGGACACACCGTGCCAGCTGTCACCCGATCGTGCGGCAGACCCGACCGTGGCGGAAGCGCGCAGCGTGAAGCGACATGCGGTTGGGTCACTTGACCGGAGCGCTGGGAGCCTTGCACCTCGGTCCCTCGTGCCTTCAGATCGGTTTGACCGTCCTGCCAAGAGGAGGTCAGCCGGGCAGGACGGTTTGACGCGTAGCCAGTCCGACTTCCTGGACCTACGGGGGTTTGCCACCGGTGGAATTCGTGGCCGTCCCCTCGGCACAGGCGCAGACGCTTGCTCGCATGGCCGAGAAGCCTCTCCGCAGCCTGTCGACCCACGAGGTTGCAGTGCACTCGGGCGTCGACGAGTCGCGGGTACGACACATGGCCATTGACGGAGACCTGTATCGCCTGCCGACCAAGGTGCGACGGTCGCACGCCTTTCCGGACTCAGCACACTCTTCCTCAATGACGGGCGGGCTGTGCGTCACGCTCTTCAACCCTGCGGACGACGCCTTTCCCGATCAGCCGGCGTTCTCCGCAACCCTCGCCCACCCAGACCTGCTACCTCGTCTGGAAGTCGCTGCGACTCGGATCGGCTACGGCATCTTCTGATGCAAGCAATCACCCTGGTCGCTGCGCGTGCCACGATCGTCGGGTGTGGGTCTCCGTGGCTGCGGATCTGCTGACCGGCCTGATCATCGGCTTGGCCGGCCTGGTCGTGCTGCGCCGCCATCCGCGCGATGCGTTGGGCGTCCTGCTGGTGGGCACCTGCGTCGCCTGGTTCGTCGGTTCGCTCGTGCAGTCGCAGGTCACGGCGCTTCAGTCGACCGGGTCGGCCACGCAGTTCGTGCACCGCGGTGTCCTGCTGCATGCCGTCGTGGTGGCCTCGTTCAGGTCCTACCCGAGGCCAGCCAGCACGATGCGACCACGCGTGCTGGTTCCGGTCGCTGCCATCGTGGCCCTCGGCTACGCCTCGAGCCTGATCCGGCCGGCCGCGATCGCGGTCGCCCCCACACTGTTCCTCGGCATGCTGGTTGCCATCCTGGTGGTCGCACGTGCGCGAAACGAACCGGAGCGTGGCCGCCGGCTCGCCCGCTGGTGGACGGCCACCGGACTGCTCCTCTGGGTCGGTGCCGCGACGGTCCTGCGATGGCTGCCCGACCTGAGCGCGCAGTGGCGCGTCTTCGCCTATGAGCTCGGATTCGTCGTGTGCGCCGTCGCGCTGTCCCGCACCCGACTGTCGCAGGCGGCGTTGGCCGACCGCACGCTTCAGTACACCGACGGAACGGTGCTCTCACTGGATCAGGCGCTGGCACTCGCCCTCAACGACCCGGGCCTACGTGTGGGGTTCTCGGACAGCAGCGTCTTTCGCGATGTCGACGGAGCCGTGGTCCGGCCAGTGACCGGCCAGGTCACCACGACCATCGACGTCGGCGAGCCGGACGAGGTCCTGATCACGCATCGACCTGGCGTCCTGGACGATCGGCGGGTACATGCGGAGGTCGTCGGCTTCGCCCGGCTACTCGCCGAGCAGCACCGTCTGCGCCGACGGATCCTCCTGCAGACCGAGGAGGTACGGGCCTCGCGGGACCGGCTCCTCGTCTCGGAGCAGCGCGCTGCGGCCGAGGTCGCGGCCGAGATCGATCTGCGCGTGGTCGCACTCATGCGCGAGCTGCGGCTGAAGCTGGGACGCCTGCACACACCGGTGAACGGCATGCAGGTGTTGGTCGACGACATCATGGCGGAGCTGTCCGAGCAGGCCCGTGGATTTCATCCGGGTCCGCAGCAGCAGGATCTGTCGGAGACCCTCCGTGACCTCGCGCTATGTTCGCCGATACCCGTCGAGCTGAATCTCGCCCGGGTCGCCGTCACCGGGTCCGCGCAGCGCTCGCTGTCGTTCGTTGCGTCCGAGGCGCTTGCCAACGCCGTTAAGCACAGCGGAAGCGATCGGCTCCACATCGACCTGGCCGCCGATGCCGATGCTGGCCGAGTCCTGCTAACCATCGCCGACGCCGGGCGGGGCGGGGCGAGCCCGCGCCCCGGAGGTGGCCTCGAGGGCCTGGCACTTCGAATGGCCGAGATCGGTGGCAGCCTGACGGTTCGATCCATGCCCGGCCGCGGCACCGTGGTGCTCGCTTCCTGGCCGTCCGGGCCGGTCGCTTCCGATGGCGTGGACGACGACCCGGGGTGAGCTCAATTGATGCGTACGAGCGGACCGAGCCGCATGACCGAGAAGTCCCCCGGCAGGTGATCCGGACCTGCCTGCAGCACGAGTGCGCCGTCGTCCCGGACCGACCATGTCAACGCGACGGCGTAGTTGCCCATCTCCGTGCCCCAGAGCCAGGTAAGACGGTCGCCGTGGACCTCGTACACGCCGGTTCCTTCGGTCGCGCCGTTCAGGACATTGTCCGCCTTCTGATTCCATGAGTAACGCCCACCGCTGAGCGTGAAGGTGTAGACGCCGTGGTTCTCCGGCACGTCCGACGCCGGCATGCCGGCGTCGAGGAGCATGGCGTCGGTCACTTCGATCCGATAGACACCGTCAGGTAGATCCCCGGGTAGCGGCTCGACGCTTGACGAATCGATCTCGACCGGGTCGGCACAGCCGTTCAGTGTGGTCGGACTCGCATCGCCGGCGGCCTGACGAACGGCGCTGACCAACCTCGCCGTGGTCCCGTTTTCGAGTGCGGCGTCGACCGTCTGGTGCATGACTTCTCGTACGTCGGCGAGGTCGGGCTCCAGGGTCAGCACGACGCCATGCCCGGAGTCGCACGCAGCTTGGAGGGCCGCCTCCTCGGTGGGGCGATCCGCCAGCGTGACGGACGCCGCGGTCGCCGCGGCCTCCATCAGCAGCTGCTGCGTGCTCGCGTCGAGGACCTCGGTCCGGGCGGCCAGCACCTGGAACTTGTAGTACAGCGAGACGTTGGCGGTCATGACCTGGGTACGCCCGGTCTGCAGCGTTCCCAGCAAGGCGAGCGAGCTCTCCGCTGCGTGCACCGTTCCGGCTGCCACCTCGTCGGCGAAGTCGCTGAGGTCGACCGGCGTGCCACCGAGTGCACTGATCGTGGCCCAGGGGGTGTCTGCACGTGGCGCCCGGACGACCTTCCCGCGCAACGTCCCGGCAGTGAAGGGTTCCGTAGCGCCGAACGTTACGATGTGTCGCAAGCCTTCCGGGTACAGGCCCAGGCCCGTGAGGCCGATGCTCTCCAGACCCGAGAGCAGGTCCGGGACTGCGGAGGAGCCGGCCACCCGGTCCGCCTGCTCGTCGGTCTCGATCAGCGTGGGCAGCTGCAGCGCCTCGAGGGTCGAGACCCCCGCGCTGTGCCATGCCCTAGCCGGGATCAGAGCCAGGTCGTACTCGCCTGACGTCAACGCCTCGATGGACACCTGATCCCAGGCCCGCTCGCCGAGACCGACCCCGCTGGTCACCTCGACGGTGACGGCGCCCTCGCTGGCATTCCGGACGGCAGCAACGAACCGGCCGACGATGTCCATGCCCGGCGTGCCCTCGATCTCCGGGGTTCCAAGCCGCAGCACCACCGGCTCCGGATCACCGCCGGCCTTGTCCCCGCCGGCATCCTGCTGCGCGGTGCAGGCCGTCACGCTCGTGGCGATGGCCAGCATCACTGCGGCTGCAATGCGAGTACGCATGGTTCCTCCACTCCGGTGCCTGGGGACCAGTGTGTCCCTGCAGACAACTGTCTACGCCCATCCGCCGCGCCTCATCGCGGCCGGCTCGCGCCGTCGGACCGTGCTGTCCGCAACGACTGACCCGTGCCAGCACGGTGGTCGGGCGTTCGCCGGAGCGACAAAATTGCGGCCATGAACAAAATTGCGGCCATGAATAGTCGCCGGTCCAGCCTGGGATTCCTCGTCGTCATCGCGATGTCAGCGGCCGTACTCCCGGTCTCGGGGGCGGGCGCCGACTCACCTCACGACAACCGCGCACAGATGGATTCGCGGCTTGCCGCTCCGGGGCTGTCACTGCCTGGGGGCAGCGAACCCGCGCGGGCGTCGATGCTGGCGACCCGACCGACGGTCCCCCTCGAACCCTGTGCCGACGACCCCGCCTGGCTGTGCGGGTCCGTCCGGGTGCCCGTGGACCGTGCCCACCCGTACGGTCGGACGATCGGGATCGGCTTCAACGTCTTTCCGCACACCGATCCCGCGTCCTCGGCGAATGACGCCGTGTTCGTGTCCGACGGCGGGCCCGGGGCCGCAAATGCGACTGCCGATGGGCGAGGATTCCGGCTGTTCCAGTTCGAGCCGCTGACCGGCCAACGGGACCTGGTGCTGATCGACAACCGGGGCACCGGGACCTCCAGCCCGATCAGGTGCCCCTGGCTGCAGAACGGCGTCAGCGGCCACGACGCGTACCTGGCCGCGGTCGGCGCGTGCGGCGCGAGGCTGGGGCGAGACGCCGACCGGTACGGCAGCGGCGACGTCGCCCTGGACGTGGAGGCGGTGCGCCGTGCGCTCGGGTACCCGCAGATCAACTACTACGCGCAGTCCTACGGGACCGTCGACATCCAGGCCTACGGGGTCCGCTTCCCGCACCGGCTGCGGACGGTTGTCGCCGACGCCGGTTTCCCGGTCAGTGATCCCGCGCACGTCTACACCTGGGGCCGAGGGATCCCTCGCGGGTTGGCGCGCACCGTCGGCCTGACATGCCGGCGCGCACCCGCCTGCGCTGCCGCACAGCCGGACGCCGGGCGGGCTGTCGCACAGCTGGCGCAGATGGTCCGTCGCGATCCGGTCGAGGGTATGGTGCGCGACGCCGAGGGGAAGCCTCGCCGGGTGAAGGTGACCGAGGTGCGGCTGATCGGGCTGGTGCGTGACCAGATGCTCAACGCCGGCGAGCTGGCCGCCGCTGCCGACGCGCTGGCTGCAGAGGACAGCAAGCCGCTGCTCCGGCTGGGCTTCGAGAGCTCGCTGGGCGGTGGCGGCGGCCCCGAGGACCCCGCCGTCTACTCCGAGGGCGACAACGCGGCCGCCTTCTGCAACGACAACGACTTCGTGTGGGACCGCAGTGACCCGGTACGCGAGCGTCGGATCACGTACCAGCGGGCGCTGCAGAATCTCCGCCCAGACGCCTTCGCGCCGTTTTCCCGCCGAGCCTGGGCCGCGTACTACCTGCCGGACTACTGCCTGCGCTGGCCGGCTCCCGACCGGTTCACCCCCGCGGTGCCGCGGGGCGCAACGGTGACCGGAGTGCCCACGCTGGTCCTGAGCGGTGACCTGGATCCGGTCATCCCGACCGAGACGACCCGCCCATTGCTCCGGGTGTTCCGCGGAGCGAAGCTCCTCCAGATCGCCGGCGCGGCACATCCCGCGGCGGGCTGGAGTGAGTGCGCGCGGACGGCCATGCACGGCTTCATCCGCAGACCGCACCGCACCGTCGGCCGGTGCGACGACCCGGCCTACGTGGCGCCAGCGGTGTCCCGCTTTCCCCGCACCGCGGCAGGAGCTCGCGCGGCGGTACCTCGACCGGACGACCAGTCGACGAGAACCGACCACCGGGTCGTGACCGTCGCGGTACGTGCGGCCCTCGACGCCTGGCTTCGCAGCTTCCGCATCCCCGGGGACACGGGGACCGGGCGCGGGTTGCGCGGCGGCGACTTCATCTTCGACTACGCGCGGTTCGACGATCGGGCCGTCATCCGCCTCAACGGCGTCCGGTTCTCGCGTGACGTGGTGGTGCGCGGCCGCACGACGTGGACGTACGAGACGAACACGATCCGGCTGCACGTCACCACGACCGGACCACGCGGACGCAGCGGCAGACTGAGCGCGGTTGGCAGGTTCGGGTTCGGTGCGCCGTACAGTGTCTTCGACGTCACCGGTGCCTTCGGCCCGCGCACCGTACACGTCCGGGTCCCCGCCAACTGATCCGCTGTGCTGGAACGACTGAGTGATGCAGCTGCTGGATAGCGGTACCTTGTTCTGACGTACGCCGCACCTGTTCAGTCGTGCTCAACGAGCAACCGGGAGCCATCGATGAGGCCCACGCGCTCGCTCGGCCACGTGGCCGGTCTGGCCGCGAGCCTGTGCATCGTCGGCATCGCGCTCGAAGTGTGGGACGGATCGCCGGCTCGTACCGCAGGCGTCGAACTGCTCGTGTGGTGTGCGCTCGGGTACGGCGCCGTGGCAATCGCGGTGGGCGTCGGTTCGTTCCTCGGCCGACCGGACGAGGTGTGGAGCGCCAGCCTGGCAGCGTTGACGGCCGTGCTTCCTCTGCTCGCGGCCGTGCCGGTGACTCCCGGGATCAGGATCCTGGGTCCCGCCGTGGGAGCGCTCACCGTGGTCCCACTGGTCCTGACGACGACCCGGCTGGTGGCAGCGAACGTCGGTTCCGGCGTGGCTCGCGCCACGTCGCTGACCCGCATGGCCGCCGTCAGCGGTCTGTGCCGGGCCACGATCGGCGCGAGCACCGCCGTGTTCGTCATCATGATCGTCGCGCGTGAGCCGTTCCTGGAACCGGCGTGCCTCAGCTACTGCGGACACAACCCGTGGCTGGTCGCAGCCGCTCCTCAGCTCGTCGCGGCCAGCCAGATCACCCTGGGTGTCCTCACGAGCATGTGGTGCGTTGCCGTCTGCTGGGCGTTGTCGGCGGGACGTACGCTCCGGCCGGAACTGTCGACGAGGCTGCTGGTCCTCGCCGCCGCCTTCGCCGCGACGGGCTCGCTGGGCCGCGGCCTGGAGGTGGCCGGCGAGCACCCGGTGGTCGCGGTCGGGGGCCAGCTCGTGATGTTGACCGGCATCCAGGCGGGCGCCCTGGTCAGCCAGCTCAATGGTGCCCGGGTACGCCGGCAGGTCCGGCTGCTGAGTTCGGACCTCGCCGCTCGTGGTCGGCTCGGGCAGGTCGATAGATGGCTGCGGGAGACCGTCCGGGACGACTCGCTCCGCGTCACCTTCCCCGGTGCCGCCGGTCGCGAGGCACCCGAGGCCACCACCAGGGTCAGGCGGGGCGGCGTCACGATCGCGACCGTGGAACACCGGGCGAGGTCATCCCAGCGCGTCGACCGAGCGATCACCCCGGTTGTCGCGATGGCGATCGACAACGATCGGCTGCACGCATTGGCCCTGACCCAGTTCGACTCCCTCGTCGACTCGCGGCGAAGGATCGTGCACACCGGCGATGCCGCTCGACAGCGGCTGGAGCGCGACCTGCACGATGGTGCCCAGCAACGTCTCCTGCTGCTGGGGATGACGCTCGCGGACGAGTCCGAGCGGGCGGTCGCAGTCGACAAGGTCATCTGCCGTGAGGGCGTCGCCCTCGCCGCCCGAGCGCTGTCGGAGCTGAGAGCGATCGGCACCGGCGTGGTTCCGGTGATCCTCGAGCAGCTGGGACTCGTCGAGGCGATCCGCGCCTTCACGGAAGGCGCTCCGATCTCAGTCGAGCTGATCATTGACCGGTGGTCCGGGAGCCAGGTGGCTCACGATGTCGAGCGAGCGGCGTACCGCGTCGTCACGTCCACCGTCCACCAAGCCGCGCGGTGCGGGGCTACCTCGGCGACCGTGCGGGTCGCGAAGGACCAGGAGCTGACCATCGCGATCACGCATGCCGGCAGCCCCAGCGCCGACCACACCGACGACGAGGACCGGGTGGGCGCCGTCCGGGGACTGTGGTCGGTGAGCTTGGAGGGTGGACACGTCCTGGCGAGAGCCGTGCTGCCGTGCGGGTGATCGTGTGCGACGACATGCTGCTGGTACGAGAGGGCCTGGTGCGCACGCTCACCACACGGGGCGTCGAGGTGCTCGCCGAATTGTCGTCGGCCGCGACGTTGGAGCACGCGGTGGCAGCACACCAGCCCGACATCGTCATCCTGGACATCCGCATGCCGCCGACCTTCACCGACGAGGGCCTGACCGCCGCCACGGCTGTGCGAAGGAAACATCCCGAGGTCGGCGTCCTCGTGCTGTCGCAGTATCTGGAGACCGTCTATGCGATGCGATTGTTGCAGGACGCCCCGGAGCGGGTCGGCTACCTGCTGAAGGACCGGGTGATGGACATCGCGACGGTCGTCGACGCGCTGCGCCGCATCATGGACGGCGAGACAGTCGTCGACCCGACCATCGTGTCCAAGCTGCTGGGACGCCGTCGACGACCCGGATCGCTGAACCTGCTCACCCCACGGGAGCACGAGGTGCTCGCCCTGGTCGCGGAGGGCATGTCCAACCAGGCCATCGGCGAGCGACTTCACGTCACCGAGCGCACCATCGAGGCCCACACCGGGCAGATCTTTCACAAGCTCGGCCTCGACGTCTCCGCCGCCACCCATCGCAGGGTCCTGGCGGCCCTGACCTACCTCCGGACGACGGGCTGACGGGCAGGGCTCAGGTGATCCAGCGCGAGGACGGGTGCATTCAGCCCGGCACCTTCGTTCTGGACGCGGATCGATCCGCTGCCGCCCGTACGCCCGTGGGCGGTACGCGACGGCAATGGGCTCGGGGGAATGGGCAGTCGGGTAGCTGCGTCGGCGTAGGAGGCGAGCCAGGGGGACGGGACTGGCCAGCGCAGCAGCTCGACCCGGTCGCCGACGAGGACCGTGCCGGCCGCCACCACCTCGGCGAGTACGCCCAGCGAACCGTCGTTGACCCGGGTGATCGTCTTGAGCAGGTCGGCGTCCCCACCCAGGTCGCGGGTCGCGGCGGTGACCATGACGCACCGCGGCATCGGAATCACCACCCGCAGCACCACCTCCGGCCCGACCCGCACCTCGCGTCCGAGCCATTCGTCCTCGGCGAACCCGTCAAGATCGGGCGTGTCCACGAGCATGTTGCAGCGCATCCGGCGAGCGTCGACGTCAGCGTCGTGCGCGCGCGCCAGGGCTGCCAGGGACGCGGTAGTGACCAGGTGGACGGGCCCGTCTTCGAAGTGGCTGACCTCCTCCTCCGCCTCCAGCCGGACCGGTCGCCCCACGTGCGTGCTGAGGGCCTCGTGCATCCCAGGGTCGTCGCCGCGTACCTCGGTGCCGTCCGGGAAGCCGATCACCGGCACCTCGCCGTCGTACCGGGCGACCAGGTCGCGTAGACCGTCCATGCGGCGAAACCGCCGGCTGCTCTTGCCGCTGCCGAACCGCCCGTCGGGATCGCGTACCGACCACCAGCGGTCCCCGTCCAGGCCGCGCCCGGTGAGGTCGCACCCCGGCAGCAGCTCGCCCTCGAGCGACTTGACCGGGTAGCGGCGCACCTCGGTGAGCGTGCCGGTCATCGGGGCCTCGCGAGGCTGTGGGTGAGCCACCAGGCATCCGCCTGGTCGCGGTGCAGCGCCAGCGCAGCGACCGGCCCGCTGGGCACGTGCACCTGGGTCGAGGCCAGGCCGAGCCGACGCTCCAGCGGTCCCTGACGCAGGCTGACTGACTGGATCTTCGCGCGCGGCACCACGTCGGTCCGGGTGGTGAGCATCCCGCGGCGGGTGACGACCACCCAGTCGTCGACGCCCACCGCGGCGTAGTGGCGTCCGATCGGATCCACCCAGCCGGCGCGCCGGGGTGGCCGGAGCATCGGCAGCGCCGCGAGGTCGACGCCGTGAACTCGCCGCATCAACGCCAGCACCTCGGCTTTCGTGGCCACCGGCACCAGGGCGGACTCGATCTGCTGGGCCTCGTCGTCGGGGCGGCCACCGACCCCGGCCACGGTCACGTCCATCCGGGCCCACCCGAACAGCCGCCACAGGATGGGCTCGACCACCACCAGTCCCTGGACGCGCCCCAGCGGGACCGTCTGCGAGCGCAGGGAAAGCAACCCGTTGCGGATCCGCAGGCCCTGTCCGGTGCCGGCGATGGTGAACCTGCCCCAACTCAGCATCTGCCGGACCCAGAAGCTCCCGACGGCGAG
>JACCUF010000062.1 GCA_013811975.1 Geodermatophilaceae bacterium
TCTGGGGATGAGTGGACAGTTGCTCGTGGCGGCGCCGCCCAGTCCGGAGGGTCCGCACCTGCGGGTTCTCATCGGCTTCGCCGACCAGGGACCAGATCTTCGCTTCGTCGACCAGCGAACCTTTGGCGGCCTGTGGGTGGAGCCGGCCGGCGCGGGACCCGACCAGCTACCCACCAGCCTGGCTCACATCGCCCGCGATCCACTCGATCCGCTCTTCGACGAGAAGCTGTTCATCAGCCGGCTCAGACGCCGCCGTACCGAGATCAAGCGGGCCCTGCTCGACCAGTCGCTGATCAGCGGAGTCGGCAATATCTACGCCGATGAGGCGCTGTGGCGAGTCGGCTTGCACGGAGGGCGGGCGACTTCTCGACTGTCCGTGGCCAAGGCCAGGGAGTTGGTCGGTGCGATCCGCGAGGTGATGATCGAGGCACTGGCCCAGGGTGGCACCAGCTTCGACTCTCACTACGTCAACGTGAACGGCGACAGCGGCTATTTCTCCCGATCGTTGAATGCCTATGGACGGGTTGACCAGCCCTGCCCTCGATGCGGTACGCCGATGCGTCGGGAGGCGTTCATGAACCGGTCGAGCTTCTCCTGCCCCGACTGTCAGCCCAGGCCGCGCCGGCGGCTGGCGACTCCGAGGCGCAGATGACAGACGAGTCCGATGTCCGAGGCCGCGAAGTCCGAGGCCGCGATGACGGAGACCGCGATGACGGAGGCCGCGACCAAGGTGCCTGCACTGAGAAGTCGCAACTCGTGATCTGGGTGACCGGGCAGGTGCAAGGGGTCGGGTTCCGCTGGTGGGTTCGCGAGCAGGCATCGGCGCTGGGGCTGGGTGGGTCGGCGAGCAATCTGGAAGACGGATCGGTCGAGATCGTTCTGGAAGGAACCCGATCGGACTGCGCGGAAGTGCTCGCGAAGGTGCAACGCGGCGGCGCGCCGGGGCGGGTCGAATCGGCGGTCCATCGTTGGGGGCCGCGCACGGGGGCGACCACCTTCACTGTGAGTTGACCGCACCGGACGGGTCAGCCGTTGACCGGACGGGCCGACGGTGTCACCCTTGACGTCTTAAGAAGAACATCGACCTGCGAGCAACCCCGCGGGTTCCCCACCTGCAAGCGGAGGATCCATCCATGGCCAAGGCCCTCCTGGGTCACGTTGCCACCCCATCGTCGCTACTACTCGAGGAGACGGTGATCCTGCGAAGCCGGATCCGCGCCCTCGAAGCCGAGATTGCCGCCCTGCGCCAGGAGCGTGATCTGCTCCTCGGCGACGGACTGCGTCGGCTGACCGACGAGGTTTCGGCACCCTCGGCACCGCTGCCTGCCTGAGCCGGTTCTGCCGATCGGGTGAGGCAGGGTGCCGATCACCGCGCACTGGCCAAGCAAGGTCCGGCGTGCCGGTCACCGTCTCCGCTCCGGCTCGGATAGCCTCTCAACGGCCCTTCCCCCACTGCGCTAACCCGTCGTGCCGGCCAGAGGAGTTCTTTCCCCGACCCGCTCTGGAGCCGCGTGCATCTGTCCAGCCTGACGTTGAAGGGCTTCAAGTCCTTCGCGTCCTCGACGACCCTGCGATTCGAACCGGGCATGAACGCTGTCGTCGGTCCGAACGGCTCCGGTAAGTCGAATGTCGTCGATGCGATCTTATGGGTGCTCGGCGAGCAGGGCGCGAAGAGCCTGCGCGGCGCGAAGATGGAAGACGTCATCTTCGCCGGTACGGCTGATCGCCCACCGCTGGGCCGCGCCGAGGTGATCCTCAGCATCGACAACGCCGACGGTGCGCTGCCGATCGAGTACTCCGAGGTCTCGATCACCCGACGGATGTACCGCTCCGGTGAGAGCGAGTACGAGATCAACGGATCGTCGTGCCGCTTGCTCGACATCCAGGAACTGCTCTCCGACTCCGGCATCGGCCGCGAGATGCACATCGTCGTCGGCCAGGGCCAGCTCGACGCGGTGCTCTCGGCCCGTCCCGAGGAGCGCCGCGGATTCATCGAGGAAGCCGCGGGGGTACTCAAACACCGCAAGCGCAAAGAGAAGGCGCTGCGCAAGCTCGACGCCATGCAGATCAACCTCGACCGACTCGGCGACCTGACCGAGGAGCTTCGCCGCCAGCTCAAGCCCCTCGGACGCCAGGCGGAGGTAGCTCGCCGGGCCCAGTCGGTCCAGGCCGACCTGCGCGATGCCCGGCTCCGGCTGCTGGCCGACGATCTCATCACCCTTCGCGACGCGCTGGGCAAAGAACTCGCCGACGAGGACCTCATCCGCGGCCGCCGTAGCGAAGTCGAAACCGAGCTGCGTACGAGCAACGCTCGCGAGGCGGAGCTGGAGAGCGGCTTGGCGCACACCTCGCCGGCACTGGGCCGCTCCCAGGAGGTCTGGTACCAACTGTCCTCACTGGGGGAGCGGCTGCGCAGCACCCATCAGCTCGCCGCGCAGCGCGCCCGGCACCTGTCCTCGCCGCTGCCCGAGCCGCTTCCCGGACGCGATCCCGAAGCGCTCGAAGCCGAGGCGGCCGCCGTGGCGGGCGAGCGGGTCGAGCTCGACGGGCACCTTGCCGCCGAGCGCGAGCGTCTGAGTGCAGCCTTGTCTGCGCGGGCCGACCTCGAAACCGAACTACGCCGGGCCGAGGACGAACTGGTCCGAGTGGCCCGTGCGCAAGCCGACCGCCGCGAAGGATTGGCCCGCCTGGCCGGGGACCTGCAGGCAGTTCGCAGCCGAGCCAGTGCCGCCGAGGACGAGATCAGCCGGCTGACTGCGGCCGTGGGCGAGGCCCGTACCCGTGCCGAGCGGGCCGTCGCGCAGTTCCAGGCCGTCGAGGCCGAGATCGGCGAACTGGGCGATTCCGAGCAGGGCCTCGACTCGCGGCATGAGGCTGCGGTAGTCGCCTATGAGGCAGCCGCCAACGAGGTCAGCCGGCTGACCGACGCCGAGCGGGAGGCCGAGCGCCAGCGCGACTCATGGCGGGCGCGCGCCGAGGCGCTGGGTGAAGGCCTGCACCGCAGGGACGGCGCCGGGGCCCTGCTGGCGGCCGAGGCGGACCTACCCGGCTTGCTCGGGTCGCTATCGGCGCTGTTGCGAGTCGAGTCAGGCTATGAGCTCGCGGTTGCGGCCGCGCTCGGCCCAATCGCGGATGCCATCGCCGTACGAACGCCACGCGACGCCGCTGAGGCGCTGACCTATCTGCGTGCCCACGACGCGGGCCGGGCCGGGGTCCTCGTTGGCGGCGGCGGCGACGCCGACCAGATGGACTCCTGGCCGACGCTGCCCGCCGGCGCCAGATGGGTTCGCGAGCTCGTCACCGCCCCGGCCGAACTCGACTCCGCCGTGGCACGTGCTCTGAATCGAGTCGCGGTCGTTGCGGCGATCGACGAGGCGGTCCGGCTGGTCGAGACCCATCCACGCCTTCGCGTCGTCACCGCCGACGGTGACGTCCTCGGAGCTCATTGGTCCTTCGGCGGGTCGGTCAGCGCGCCCAGTGCCATCGAAGTCCAGGCCGCGCTCGAGGACGCCCAGCGCGAGCATGCTGCCGTCCAGGCTCGAAGCAGCCAGCTGCAGGGCGAACTGGAAACTGCGCGTGAGCTAGCGGCCCGACGATCGGCTGCCGTCGAGAGTGCGCTCGCAGCTCTGCACGAGTCCGATGCGGCGCACTCCGCTGTCGCCGAACGTCTCGGTGACCTCGGCGCAGCAGCGCGGTCGGCGGCTGCTGAGGCGTCCCGCCTCGATCAATCGCGCGAGGCCGCGGAAAAGGCCCGGGACGCGGACCTGGCGGGACTGGCCGAACTCGAAGAACGCTGGCAGACCGCCCAGGTCCTCCCGTCCTCTGCCGACGAGGCGTCCACGACTGACCGTGACGAGTTGCAGCGCGCGGTCGCCCAGGCGCGCCAACAGGAGATGGAGCTTCGGCTGGCCGTACGTACCACCGAAGAACGCTCGCGCGCGCTGGGCAGTCGGGTGGAGTCCCTGCACCGGGCCGCCGAACAGGAAAGCGCCAGCCGCCTCCGCCAGGAAGAAGCCGTCACCTCGCGGCGGCGCGGGGCCGTGATCGCCGGACAGGTGAGCATCGCCGCGGAGCAGACCATCGCGCACGTGAATGCATCGGTGATGCGGGCTGCCGCGCAACGGGACGAGCTGTCCAGACAGAAGGTAAGCCGGGAAGGAGAGCTGCTCGGCCTGCGAGCTCGGATCCGTGAGCTGACTGCCGACCTGGATCGGCTCACCGACGAGGTGCACCGCGACGAGGTGGCCCGGGCCGAGCAGCGGCTTCGGATCGAGGCGCTGGAGGATCGAGCCGCCCAGGAGTACGGCGTGGATGTCGAGGTCCTAATCGGCGAGTACGCGCCAAGCGCGCTCGTCCCCCCGTCGCTGGCCGATGTCGCTGCCGCGCAGGCCGAGGGTCTCGACCTGCCACCTCCCAAGCTCTATGACCGGCCCACCCAGGAGCGTCGTGCTTCGCGTGCCGAACGTGATCTGACGCTTCTGGGCAGGGTGAATCCGCTTGCGCTGGAGGAGTTCGCGGCGCTGGAGGAGCGCCACGCCTTCCTTGCCACGCAGCTCGAGGACCTCAAGAACACCAAGCGCGACCTGCTGTCGGTCATCCGAGAAGTCGACAGCCGGATCCTGGCGGTCTTTGCCGATGCATTCGCCGACGTGGCAAGGGAGTTCGAAACCGTCTTCACCACCCTGTTCCCGGGCGGTGAGGGACGTCTGATCCTCACCGACCCCGACGATCTCTTGACTACCGGCGTCGAAGTCGAAGCCCGCCCACCGGGAAAGAGAGTCAAGCGGCTCTCCCTACTGTCCGGTGGCGAGCGTTCGCTGACTGCCGTTGCGTTGCTGGTGGCGATCTTCCGGGCTCGGCCGTCGCCGTTCTACATCCTCGACGAGGTCGAAGCGGCCCTGGACGATGTGAACCTCGGTCGGTTGATCGGGCTGATCGAGGCACTTCGTGATTCCAGCCAGCTGATCGTCATCACCCACCAGAAGCGAACGATGGAGATCGCCGACACGCTCTACGGCGTGAGCATGCGCGGCGACGGCATCACCACCGTGATCAGTCAGCGGATCCGCGAACTGACCTCCGCCTGAAACCATCCCTGCGAGAGTTGGTCGTTTCAGATGAGCAGGTCGACGATCAGCGGCAGGTGATCGGAGGCATCGCTGTGCATCACCTGCGACGCCGAGGCGATCACCCCCGCCGAACACAGCACGTGATCGAGGCGCTTGTTCGGCCGATGCGCCGGATGCGTTCGACCGTTGCCCTGTCCGCACTCGGTCCAGGCATCGCGCAGATCCTTGAGGGCGGCCAGTTCCGGTGCGTCGTTGTCCGCGTTGAAGTCACCGGCGATCACCGCC
>JACCUF010000071.1 GCA_013811975.1 Geodermatophilaceae bacterium
TGTTCTCCCTTGCCCACGCCCCGGGGGACATCTTCACCTTCCTCGATCGGTTCGCGTTCGGCCTGGCGGCCTCGGCCGTCGTATGGCTGACCGGGGGACTCGAGGCGGCGATCGCGCTGCACGCGGCCAACAACGTCGTGATCTTTCTGGTGGTCGGTGCGCTCGGTGGGGAAACGAGCTCGGACATCCAGACCGGGTCCGGCACGGCTGCGCTGATCGTCGGACTGGACGTCCTCGTGATGAGCCTCTACGTCTGGATCGTCGCCAAGACCCGCAAGCGGTGGCATCCCGAGATCGCCAGCCGGGCGGCCGATCCGGCTGATCCGGCCGATCGGTCTCGTTCGAACGCCTCGCCCGGTCCTGCTCCGCCGAGTTGGGCTGGCACGCCACCGGGCGGGGCTGGTCAACCGTCTTACCCGCCCCCGGAGTACGCGCCCGCTCCACATTCCGGACCGTACTGAGCCGGGGCGGGTTGGCCGGTCCCTGCCCCCGTTCGGTAGAGTTCACGTTCGGTGCACGCGAGTCCAACGCACCACTTGGGGTATGGGGTAATTGGCAGCCCGTCGGTTTCTGGTACCGCTAGTCTAGGTTCGAGTCCTGGTACCCCAGCGCTCAGCATCACCGCTTGGCCCCGTCGTCTAGAGGCCCAGGACGCCGCCCTCTCAAGGCGGTAGCACGGGTTCGAATCCCGTCGGGGCTACACCGCGAAAAAGCCCCCTGACCTGCACGGATGATGCAGATCAGGGGGACTGCCGTCTGGCACAGAGGGACAGCCGCATGAGGGCAACGGGTCGTTGACGGCACTGGTCGTGGCCATAGCGATTGCCGGCTGCGCAGCCGAGGATCCGGCCCCAGAGTCAGCCAGCCTTTCGGCGACGGCAACCGAGACCTCTTCAATCACGACGGAAGCCGAAACAACGACCGCAGCGCCCAGCGCACGCGACTACCCCGGCGGCGGCCCGACTCAGCATCGGCGAGGCAGTCGACTTCATCGAGACTGTTCGGTTGGTCAGCACCCCTGGAGCTGTTCCGAATCTGGTCATCGTCAGCACCTGGTTGGCCGGCGAACAGGATGCCGCGCTCGTGGAGGCGATGTGTGCGGGCGGGCAGTTATGGGCCGTTCAGATCTCAATCGGTGAGCTCACAATCTTAGTCGCTCCGATGGACTACTCGGACGTCTTCACTAGCTGCAGCTACCCATGATCGATCAGACCGATCTGGCGATTCCCCGGTTTCACCCGGCCGAACGCGGTTAGTTACGGGCATTGGCGCAGAGACCACGCTGCGACACCTCTCCCTAACCCGAGCGGCGTGGCGCGCGGCCCCGGCCACCGCAAGGATGTGCTCGTGGCCAGTGATATTGACGAGCAGTCCAGGACGATGCTGACGGCGCTGCTCGGCGAGCCGATTCTCGCCAGCATGCCGATCTCGAGTGGCTTCACCGCTGCGCTGGTATATCGGATCTCGTTGGCTGGCGGCCGCAGCGCGGTCGCCAAGGTGGCTCCCTGGAGTGCCGAGCGCGAACAGGTACTGACCGGCCTTCGGATCGAGGCGCAGGTCCTGTCCTGCCTGGCCGCACCTTTTCTGCCGCGACTGTTGATCGCCGACGACAGCCTGGGCGCTTTGGTCATCGAGGACCTCGGTACGGCCGGCTGGCTGCCGCATGGCACCGAATGGAACTGGCCGATACCTCCGCAGGCAGCTGCCGAATGCATCTGGCGGACCGCGGAGGCCATCCGGGTGCTTCCGGTTCCTCCGGGCCTGCCAACCGGCCACAGCGGCCTGTCCACTGTGTGGGATCGGGTCGAGGAACTCGATCGCGCTCCGATGGGCATAGACGAGGCATGGTGGAGGCAAACCGGGCCGCTGCTCCGGCAGGCCGCAGCCGAACACGACTTCGCCGTCAGCGTCCTGGTCCACGGTGACTTCAAGGGTGCCAATCTGTGCCTGCGCGACGGGTACGTCGTGGCGGTGGACTGGTCCGGCGCGCATGTGGGTGATCCGAGCACCGACGTGCTGGAAGCCGCGATCTGGCTGCGGATGGCAGGAGTGCGGGTGCTCCCACCCGGCCTG
>JACCUF010000078.1 GCA_013811975.1 Geodermatophilaceae bacterium
GGTGATGGTCAACGCGCTCGCCGCCTCGTCCTCGCCGTACCTGCTGCAGCACGCCGACAATCCGGTGGACTGGGTGGAATGGGGCGATGACGCTTTCGCTGCTGCCCGTGACCGGGACGTCCCGATCCTGCTCTCCATCGGGTACGCAGCCTGTCATTGGTGCCACGTCATGGCGCATGAGTCCTTCGAGAACCCGGCCACCGCCGAGGCGATGAATGCGCAGTTTGTCTGCATCAAGGTCGACCGCGAGGAACGGCCCGACGTCGACTCCGTGTACATGGAGGCGACCCAGGCGATGACCGGGCACGGCGGCTGGCCGATGACCGTCTTCCTGACTCCTGATGGCGCGCCGTTCTACTGCGGGACCTACTTTCCGCCTCAGCCGGCTCGGGGGATGCCATCCTTCGGCCAGTTGATCGACGCGATCACGCAGGCGTGGACTGAACGGCGCGACGACCTCATGCAGTCCAGCCGGGGGATCACCGAGCAACTGAACAAGCCGCGGTTCTTCGGCGAACCGACACCGGTGGACGCGGCCGTGCTCGACAGTGCAGTCGAGCTCCTGTGGAAGAGCTTCGATGCCGATAACGGCGGTTTCGACCGGGCACCGAAGTTCCCGCCGTCGATGGTGCTCGAGTTCCTGCTGCGGCACCACGCCCGTACCGAGGACCCACGGTCGTTGCTGATGGTGGAAACCACTTGCGAGGCAATGGCGCGGGGTGGGCTCTATGACCAGCTGGCTGGCGGATTTGCGCGCTACTCGGTCGACGGGGAGTGGATCGTCCCGCACTTCGAGAAGATGCTCTACGACAACGCGTTGCTGCTCGGGGTCTACCTGCATCTGTGGCGGGAGACCGGTTCGGAGTTGGCCCGTCGGGTCGCCGACGACACGGCGACGTTCCTGATCCGGGATCTCGGGACGCCCGAGGGAGGTTTCGCCTCAGCTCTGGATGCGGACACCGATGGCGTCGAGGGCCTGACCTACGCGTGGACCCCCCAACAACTTGTCGACGTTCTCGGGAAGGCCGACGGGGACTGGGCGGCAGCACTTCTCCGAGTGACGCCGGAAGGAACATTCGAACATGGCATGTCGGTGTTGCAGCTGCGGGCTGATCCCGACGACGCGCAGCGGTGGGCCGCTGCCCGGGCGAAGCTCCATGCTGCGCGCGAGACCCGTCCTCAGCCGGCCCGAGACGACAAGGTGGTGACGGCCTGGAACGGGCTGGCGATCGCCGCGCTGGCCGAACACGCGAGATTGACCAGCTCGGCCGACAGCCTGGCCGCCGCCGAGGCTGCGGCGGAAATGGTGACGCGGGTGCACCTTGTCGAGGGAAACCTGCGTCGGGTATCCCGTGACGGCGCGGTCGGACGACACGGCGGCGTTCTCGAGGACTACGCCGAGTTGGCTCGCGGATTGCTGGCTCTGCATCAAGCGACTGCACAACGGCGCTGGCTCAGCCTTGCTGGGGAGCTCTTGGAAGGCCTGCCGCGACGCTTCGCCGATTCGAGCGGTGGCTTTTTCGACACACCCGAGGATGGTGAACAACTGATCCGTCGCCCCCAGGATCCGACCGACGGTCCGACTCCCTCCGGTGCCGCGGCGGCCTGCGACGCCCTGGTCAGCTACGCCGCGCTGAGTGGGCGCACCAAACCCCGACGGCAGGCCGAGCGGGCACTGGCTTGCGTCGGGGCAATCATCGCTCGGGCACCGCGAGCCGCCGGTTCGGCCGCAGCCACCGCCGAGGCGTTGCTGGCCGGCCCGTTGGAGATCGCCGTCGCTGGGCCACCCGGCTCGCAGCGCGACGTGCTCTCCACCTTTGTCCGAGCAGGCACCAGCCCGGGTGCGGTATCGGTGGTGGGGGAAGCAAACGCCCCTGGCGTACCCCTGCTCGCTGGACGTTGCGTCGCCGGGTTACCGGTCGCGGTGTTCGTCTGCGAGGGCTTTGTCTGCCAAGCGCCGACGGCGGACGTGTTCGAGGTGACGGCAGCGGTTCGCACCCGGATGGCCGGAAAGATCCCCGGTCGTGGTGCCATCGGGCTGCCAATGGACTAGTGTGTAATCACGTAATCTTGTAATCGAGGAGTGAGCAACACATGGTCGCAGAGAACACAGCGCAGGACGAGATCAGGGCCTGGTTCGCCGGCCGGCTACCCGACGAATGGTTCACCGGGCCGGCCGAGATCTCGGTTGATCGCGAGGAGATCCTCGTCGTCGGCACGCTGGCCGACCCAGACGTGGCCCAGGACGCCGATGAGGCTGCGCGCGCGTCGGCTGCAGGGGGTCGGATCAGCCGGTGGCGAGAACAGACCCGTGAGGACCGGATCGGGATCGCTCAATCCGCCGAGCATCGGTTCGGGCGCAAGGTTGCTTGGGGCGCTAAATGTCACTCGACCTCCACCCCGTTCACCCACCTCGCCGTTCCGGTGATGACCCGGCTGCGCCAACCCGAACGTCAGGTCCTCGACACGTTGGTCGAGTCCGGCGTCGCTCGGTCGCGGTCCGAGGCGTTGGCCTGGTCGGTACGGCTGGTCGGACAGCACACCGAAGACTGGCTGGCCGAGCTCCGTACTGCGATGGCTTCGGTGGATGAGGTTCGCGCCCGGGGGCCACAGACCACCTGAGCCGGCCCCGGCAGCCATCGGCGGCTTGGCGCTACTGGCTAGGGTCGGGTCATGCGTGCAGCCGTGTACGAGGGGCCCGGGAACGTCCGCGTCGAGGACGTCCCCGATCCGGCGCTGGTCCTCGATACCGACGCCATCGTGGCCGTGACCGACGCTGCGATCGGCGGCAGCGACCTGTGGGCCTACCGGGGGTACGGGCAGCGGCCGCCGGGTGCGCGGATCGGGCACGAGTTCCTCGGTCTAGTCACCGAGGTCGGCGCCGACGTACGTACGGTCCGGCCGGGGGACCGGGTGCTCGCCCCGTTCATGTGGTCCTGCGGGGTCTGCGATTACTGTCGGGGCGGCCTGACCAGTTCGTGCTTGGACGGCGGGACCTTCTCCGAGGTGGGCCATGACGGTGGACAGGGGGAGGCGGTCAGGGTCCCGCATGCCGACGGCACCCTGGTTGTCCTACCCCCGGCCGATGCCGTTCCGGCTACCCGACTGCTGCCGCTGAGCGACGTGATGGCGACCGGACACCATGCGGCGCTCAGCGCCGGAGTGGACCACGAGACGACAGTGGCGATCATCGGCGATGGTGCGGTCGGGCTCTGTGCGGTGTTGGCCGCCCGGCGGCTCGGTGCCCGTCGGATCATCGCAGTGGGTCATCACGCCGAGCGGCTGCACCTGGCAGTGGACTTCGGCGCCTCCGACATCGTGCAGGGCAGCGGTGAGGAGACTCTCGAGAAGGTCATGAGCCTCACCGGCGGTGTCGATGCGGTGTGCGAATGCGTTGGCGCGCAGGCAGCATTCGACGACGCCTTCGCGATGACCCGCGACGGTGGCAGGGTCGGATATGTCGGAGTGCCGCACCTGGTCGAGGGGATAGACCTGTCCAAGATCTTTGCCCGCAACATCGGCATCCGCGGAGGGATGGCTCCGGCCCGGGCCTATCTACCGGCCCTGCTCGACGCGGTCATCGACGGCCAACTCGATCCCAGCGCCGTTCTGGACCTGACCCTCGGGCTGGAGGAACTCGCGGACGGCTACGCGATGATGGATGATCGGCTGGCGCTCAAGGCCCACATCACGATCTGAGCAGTACCGCGAGCGCCAGGACCAGGGCTCAAGATGCCGGGAAAATGCAACCGACGGGAAGCATTGGCGAAACCGGCTCGCAAGAAACCGGATCTTTACTGGTGACATGGCCCTGAGAGACGTGCCCCTGTCCGAGAATCTGTCCGCCGACCTCATCCAGCTTCCAGGCACCGACTACCGCTACGCCGAACGACTCCCAAACGGAGCCGTGATCGTCGTGGGAGCCGACGGTGGTGGCGCCGAGATAGCTGAAGATCTGCACCTCGCGGGTCGCCGCGTGCATCTGTTCACGGCTCCCTGTCGCCCGTTGCTCCGCAGTAATGGCCTGGCCGGACTCGGGGCCGGCGGCGAGATCGATATGGGCGCGTTGGTACGCGGGGGACTGCGGTTGTACGGCGAATTGCTCGCTATCCACGGCAGCCGCTTCATCGCCGGCCCCGGCCTCTACCTGGGTTGGCGCGATACCGAACTCGACCTCACCGAAGCAGGCGTCACAACGGTGATCTGGAGCGGCGCGTTGGACCAGCAGTTGGCAGTTGCCGCCTGAGCGACCCGGCGGGACGCTTCACCAGCCCGCGCCCGCGAGGACAGCGTCGGCTACCTCGTGGGAGGTCAGCTCGCTCGCTTCGACGAGAAGTCCTCGAGCCTGGCCGCTTCCAGGATTGCGTCCAGCTCACCGGAGCGAGCCAGATGCCAGCGCAGGGCGTTGCCAAGCTCGTGTCGCCCGTTCAGCAGTGTGTGCAGCACCGGCAGCGTGACGCGAAGCCGGCAAAGCGTCAGCGGCAGGCCGATGCTCGCCCGGTAGCGGTCCTGCTCGACGCCCGTTTCGACAACCCCGGCCAGGACCAGACGAACCGACCCCGCGTCGAGGAAGTTTCGCGCGACGTCGCGCAAGTTGCGCAACTCGATCGCGAGGTTGAACCGATCGTCGGGCGGACTGCGCCAGGTGTTCCTCAGCCAGTCGAGGTCGATGACCTCGTGCGGAACCGCGGCTTCAGCTAGCAGCTCACCGACGATGTCGGCGACCGTGGTCTTGCCTGCTCCCACGCTTCCCGTGATCAACAATGCCGACGGGGCAGGGGCGCCGGTAGTGCCGGTAGCGACCACGACTGCACCCTACGAGGGCAGCACAGCCGGGCTCAGTTGGCGTACATCGCGAAGTAGACCGCGATGTAGTGGCAGGCCGCAGCCAGGATCGTCGCCGCGTGGAAGACCTCGTGATAGCCGAAGACGCCCGGGATGGGATTCGGCCGTGACGTGGCGTAGGCGATCGCGCCGAGTGAGTAGAGCAGGCCGCCTGCGCTGATCAGGACGAGGGTGGTGACCCCGAGGTTGATCAGGATGGCCGGAAAGAACAGCACCGCGACCCAGCCGAGTGCTAGGTAGATCGGCACACCCACCCATCGCGGAGCGGTCGGCCAGGCGATCTTGAGTGCGATGCCGGCGAGTCCGCCGCCCCAGACAACACCGAGGATGACCCACCGGAAAGTGCCCTCCAGGGCCAGCACGGTGAACGGCGTGTAGCTACCGGCGATGAACAGGAAGATCGTCGAGTGATCGAGCAGCTTCATGATCTTCCAGCCGCGGGGGGACCAGGCCCGGCGGTGGTACGCGGCACTGACCCCGAACATCGCCGAGACGGTGAAGCAGTAGATCGTCACCGCCAGACCGACCGAGGTGCTGTGCGCCCATCCCAATGGAATGAGCACCGCACCGGTGAGAATCGAAGCTAGGAACGCCCCGAGGTGCAGCCAGCCACGTAGCCGCGGGCGCGTGTCCGGGGAGTCGTAGTCCTTGTCCCTGATGTCGAGCGGCTTGGAGACGCTGGACGAAAGCTCGGTAGCCATCCACCCCAGGTTACGGGGGCGTAGTTTCTCTGCCAGGGGGCCAACCCGGACCGGAGCACAGCGTCGTACCCTGCGGAGATCATGGGTTGGGCCGATCTGCCGTACCGGCTGTACGAGCGACGCCTGCAGCATCAGCTAGCTGGCGCGCAGCTACCGAGCCACGTCGGTGTGATGGTCGACGGGAATCGGCGCTGGGCCCGATCCATCGGGCTGGGAGACGTCAATGACGGCCACCGTCGCGGCGCGGGCAAGATCGTCGACTTCCTCGGCTGGTGTGATGAAGCCGGCATCGATCACGTCACGGTGTTCCTGTTGTCGACTGACAACCTGAACCGGCCCGAGCCGGAGTTGACCCCGCTGCTACGGATCATCGAAGACCTCGCCGCTGACCTGTCCGGTCCCAGTCGGCGCTGGCAGCTTCGCGCAGTCGGCGCCTTGGAACTGTTGCCAGACAGCACCGTAGAGGCATTGAAGACTGCCCACGAGGCAACGGTCGGCCGCCCCGGAGCGGCCGTCGATCTGGCCGTCGGGTACAGCGGTCGTCGGGAGATCGCTGATGCGGTGCGCTCCTTGTTGGCGCAGCATTCAGCCGCCGGTACGACGCTGGATGAGCTCATCGACTCGTTGGACGCCGAACACATTGCCGAGCATCTCTACACCCGAGGGCAACCCGATCCAGACCTGGTCATCCGGACCAGTGGCGAGCAGCGGCTTTCCGGATTCCTGCTGTGGCAGACAGCGCACTCGGAGTTCTATTTCTGTGACGTGAACTGGCCGGACTTCCGACGCACTGACTTCCTCAGGGCGCTACGCGACTATGCAGCCAGGCACCGGCGCTTCGGCGCCTGAGCGACTCGAGGCCTGAATCCGAGCGTTGAGGCAGACTCTCCTCCCGTGGACCTGATCACCGAGTACCTCCTCCTCGGGCTGCGCTTTGACCGCCTCGAGTCCGGCTTCGTCGACGCGTACACCGGCGACCCGGCGCTGCGCACCCAGGTGGAGAACGAACCGGCTCCGCGTCCTGCCGAACTGCGGGTACGGGCCGGCGAGCTTCTGGCCGAACTGGACTCCAGCGGCCTGGCCCCCGAACGGGTGACCTTTCTGCGGGCTCAACTCACCGGCCTGCAGTGCAGTGCCAGAGTCATGTCAGCAGAGCCCGTCGGTTTCGTCGACGAGGTCTCCGCCTACTTCGACGTAGACATCGATCTCGGTGACGAAAGTCGTTATGTCGCAGCTCATTTTGAGCTTGATGTGTTGCTCCCGGGAAGCGGGACCCTCGCGCAGAGATATGCCGGCTATCGACGAACCGACGAGTGCCCTCCTGACCGGCTCGACGACGTCGTCCAGGCGATGTCCAGCCAACTGCGCGATCACGTACGGACCGAGTACGAGTTGCCACCGCATGAGACGGTCAGCTACCAGGTCGTGACCGATCAGCCGTGGTCCGGGTTCAACTACTACCGGGGGGCCTGCCACTCCGACGTCGCCATCAATGCCGACCTGCCGCATCGGCTTACCCAACTGCCCCATCTGGTCGCCCATGAGTCCTACCCCGGGCATCACACCGAGCACTGTCGCAAGGAAGTCAGGTTGGTGGCCCGGGACCAGCACCTCGAACACACGATCTTCCTGGTGAACACTCCGGAGTGCCTGATGGCAGAGGGGCTAGCCGATCTAGGCATCAGAGTGACCGTCGGCGAGGATTGGGGAGCCTGGACCGAGGAGATCCTGCAGGACCTGGGGCTCTCCGCCGACGCTGAGCTCGCCCAGCGGGTGGCCAAGGCTGCCGCCCCACTCAACGATGTACGCCAGGATGCGGCAATTCTGTTGCACGACAGGGGGCGCGGACAGGAGGAAGTGCTGGACTATCTGCAGCGTTGGTCCCTTGTCTCCCGGGAACGCGCCCAGCAGTCGCTGCGCTTCCTCACCCATCCGTTATGGCGGGCATACACCTCGACCTACGTCGAAGGTCATCGCTTGCTGTCGTCCTGGCTGGATGCACGTCCTGAAGGCAATTCTGTTGGGGGCCAATTCCGGCGGCTCCTGGATGAGCCGCTGACCCCGGGCCGGATCGTGCAGGAAATGCGGCAGTGAATCCTGTTCGTCGCAGGCGGCAAAGGCCGATTCAGCGGCTCCGGACTCGAGCTGCCTTCGCCGTCTCGTTGCTGGTTTTCTTGTTCACCGGAATCGTCCTCGTCGGAGACTTCTCGGCGCAGTGGTGGTTGCTCCTATTTCCCATCGCACTGCTCGCCGGTCCGGTCCTTGCTGTACTCCGGGAGGCCGGTGGTCGGCCAAGCGGTGACCGGCAGACCACCCCCGGGGGCTGAGGCGTTTCTCGCCGCGTGTCGGGCCGCGAGAGCGCGCAAAGCGTCGTACGGTCGCAGGCGACGGTGCCGGATGCACCGCCCTGGGAGGCCGCGCGTGACCGATCGCCGTACTTATGTCCTCGACACCTCGGTTCTGCTCTCCGACCCTGGAGCGCTGATGCGCTTCGCCGAACACGACGTGGTGCTGCCGCTCGTCGTGATCGGCGAACTGGAGGACAAACGCCACCATCCCGAACTCGGCTGGTTCGCCCGCGAGTCGCTGCGGGTCCTCGACGACCTACGGATCCTGCATGGGCGACTGGACGCGCCGGTGCCGATCGGTCGGGCCGGCGGCACCATGCACGTCGAACTCAACCACTCCGATTCATCGGTGCTTCCGGCCGGATTCCGTAACGACGCCAACGACTCTCGGATACTCGCGGTGGCGCTGAACTTAGTCGCCGAGGGCCTCGATGTTGTTCTCGTCACCAAGGACATGCCGCTGCGGGTAAAGGCGGCATCCGTGGGGCTGGCCGCCGACGAGTACCGCGCGCACAATGCCCGCGACGCAGGCTGGACCGGCATGACCGAGCTCGATGTCAGCGGCGAGTATCTCGACCGGCTCTATGCCGAGGACCAGATCGAGCTGCCGCCCGAATCAGAGCTGCCATGCCACACGGGCTTGGTGTTGATCTCGCCACGCGGGTCGGCGCTGGGTCGGGTGACCGCGGACAAGCAGATCCATCTCGTACGAGGGGATCGCGACGCCTTTGGGCTGCATGGACGCTCAGCCGAACAACGGATCGCGCTGGACTTGTTGCTCGACCCGGAGATCGGCATCGTCTCACTCGGTGGACGAGCTGGTACCGGCAAGTCCGCCTTGGCCCTCTGCGCAGGACTCGAGTCGGTCATGGAACGACGCGCGCACAAGAAGGTGGTCGTGTTTCGGCCGCTATATGCCGTCGGTGGCCAGGAACTCGGCTATCTCCCAGGCAGCGAGAGCGAGAAGATGGGTCCGTGGGCGCAGGCTGTGTACGACACCCTCGGTGCCCTTGTCAGTTCCGACATGGTTGACGAGATCACTGATCGCGGAATGCTCGAAGTCCTTCCGCTGACCCACATTCGCGGCCGATCCCTGCACGACTCGTTCGTGATCGTCGACGAAGCCCAGTCGCTGGAGCGCGGTGTCCTGCTGACTGTGCTGTCCCGGTTGGGCTCGGGCTCGCGAGTCGTACTGACCCATGACGTCGCGCAGCGAGACAACCTGCGAGTCGGCCGGCACGACGGGGTCACTGCGGTCATCGAGGCGCTGAAGGGTCATCCGCTTTTTGCCCATGTGACGCTGACCCGTTCCGAGCGGTCGCCGATCGCGGCATTGGTGACCGAGATGCTGGAGGACCTCCCGCTCTAGGCATCTGGTGACCGGGCTGACATGAACGGTTGCCTAGATAGTCAGTTTAGCTTACCATCTGGTCAGGCGAACTGACTATTAAGGGAGATACTCATGCCCGTTGCAACTCTGGCCGACGCACCGAAATTTACCTTCGGCGGTGCCGTTTTCCGGTCCTTGGCCGTGCCGTCCCGAGGATCGAACGCGCTGGCAATCTGGGCGTTGGAGCTGGTCCCCGGCATGATCGGAGAGGCTCATAGTCTGGATTGCGAGGAAGTGTTGGTTATCCACAGCGGCCGGATCAGCGCGATGATCGGTCCGGACGAGGTGGACGCTGGGCCGGGCGATGCGGTGATCGTCCCTGCGCGCATGTCGTTCACTCTGCGGAACTCCTCCGCCGAACCAGTGCATGCGACCGCGATCACCTCGGCCGGGTTTCTAGCCACCCTGGGCGGCAAGACCATGACCCCGCCGTGGTCGCTCTGACCGATTCGAGGACGGTTGTTGGAGCGAACGGGCAATTGGCGCTCCCGGCGCTGCTGGCCCTGGCCTCGCGTGTGGTCACCGAAGCGGTGCACCTACGCCTGGCAGCTGAGGGTTTCGCGGACATCAGACCCGTGCATGGTTATGCCTTCTCCTTGATTGCCGTACGCGGCGGGGCCACCGGGGTCGAGATCGCCGCCCATCTCGGCATGACCAAACAGTCGGCCAAGGTCCTGATCGACCAACTCGAGGCGGCGGGTTATGTCACCCGGGAACGGAGTCCGCGCGACGGCCGAGCCCGCGTGGTCAGGCTGACCGCTCGGGCCTGGGCATGCATCGAGGCCGGAACCCGGTTGTGGGCTCGGACCGAGGCTGACGTGACCACAGCGCTCGGCAGCGCAGCGATCCAGACCACAAGGCTCACCTTGAATCAACTCATCAGCGCCTACGGCAGTCCTGACGAAGCGATCCCCCTGCGTCCCCCGCATTGATTCGACGGTGTCGCAGCTGGGCTGCGTTTGGCCTTGCACCCGGTTTACCCGCTGTGCACCTAAGTCGAGAGGTGCAATGCGCGTTGATCAGGTGCAATGTCTCGGTACCAGCAATGATGCGGACCAGCAATGTCGTGGCCGAGCGCGTGTCAGTTCGGTTGGCTTCTGGCCAGAGCGCGCTTCATACGGGCGGCGACCAGGCCAGAATTCGCCCAGCACCTTTTTCTCCGGGTAACCGAAATCGCCTCTGCCGAGGAAGTAACCGCCGTGTGCATACACCGCGGTCTGGAGGTCAGGGCTGGGCAGTCGCGCCTCGGCAAGCAAGACTCGACTTCGGCTTTCCCCCACGCTCTCGCTGCGGCCGTCGGCGAAGTGCACGACTCGCGCGGCAGCCCTGCTGCCTCGCGTTCCGTGGATCCCGACCAGCGCTGCAACCAAGAGCTCCCGGGTCGTCAGGACGCTATGAAGTGCGTCATCGGCGGCGATCACAGCCGGGACGAAGCCGATCAATCGTCCTAGGTCGAGCACGGTTCTGGTCGGATTGGTGACCGCGAAGCTGTCGACCAGGGTGACCTCGTCAGAGCGCAGCCGGGCGACATGACAGATCAGATTGCGATTCGAATCGGACTTCGCCGGCGGATTTCTTGTGACGTGCACAGCCGTAAGCGGTGTCGACCAGAGTGGCAACCCGTGCATGACCGCGGCGGATCACGGGTGCAGTGCACGTTAGGGCCGGCCCGCCGCCGCACAGGCGGTTCTCAGGGGTGCGTCATGGACAAGACATCGAGCGCGGCATCAAGTTGCTCCTCGGTGAGCTTGCCGTCCGCGACGTACCCACGTTCGAGCACGACCTCGCGGATAGTCTTCCGTTCGGCCAAGGACTGCTTGGCGACCTTCGCGGCCTCGTCGTACCCGATGTAGCGATTCAGCGGAGTGACGATCGACGGTGAGGACTCGGCGAACTCGAGGCAACGCTCTACGTCGGCCTCGATCCCGTCGATGCAGCGGTCGGCTAAGAGCCGGGAGATGTTGGCCAGCAACCGAATCGACTCAAGTAGATTGCGGGCGATGACCGGCAGCATCACGTTGAGTTCGAAGTTTCCGGCCGACCCACCAAAGGCCACGGCCGCATCGTTGCCGATCACCTGAGCGACCACCTGGCAAACCGCCTCCGGGATGACCGGATTGACCTTGCCGGGCATGATCGAGGAACCCGGCTGCAGGTCGGGCAGCCGGATCTCACCCAGCCCGGCCCGAGGACCCGAGCCCATCCAGCGCAGGTCGTTGGCGATCTTGTACAGCGAGATCGCGATCACCCGAAGTACTCCGGAGGCTTCGACCAGCGCGTCGCGGGAGGCTTGCGCCTCGAAATGGTCGCGTGCCTCGGTGAGCGGCAGGTCCATGTCCGCGGCCAGCGCGGCGATGACCTCACCGCCGAAGCCGGCAGGCGCATTGATGCCGGTCCCGACTGCGGTGCCGCCCAACGGCAATTCACCGATCCGAGGAAGGGCAGCCCGTAACCGCTCGATCCCGAAGCGCACCGAGGCCGCGTACCCCCCGAACTCCTGCCCCAGGGTCACCGGCGTGGCATCCATGAGGTGGGTGCGGCCGGATTTGACCACTGAAGCGAATTCCTCGGCCTTGCGAGACAGCGATGCTTCGAGGTGCTCGAGGGACGGAATCAGTACCCGCACGATGGAGCGGGTCGCCGCGATGTGGATCGCCGCCGGGAATTGGTCGTTGGAGGAGAACGGGTCGTTCACGTCGTCGTTGGGATGCACCGTCGCGCCCTCGCCGAGCTTTTCGGCGGCCAATGTCGCGATGACCTCGTTGGCGTTCATGTTCGACGACGTACCCGAGCCGGTCTGGAAGACGTCGATCGGGAAGTGCGCGTCCCAATCGCCGCGGGCCACCTCGGCGGCCGAGTCGTGGATTGCCGTGGCCTTTGCAGGATCGAGCCGGCCAGCCTCCCCGCGCAAGCGGGCACTGGTGCCCTTGATCGAGGCGATCGCGCCGATCAGTTGTCGATCGATCCGCTGGCCGGATACCGGGAAGTTGTCGACGGCACGCTGGGTCTGGGCTCGGTACTTGGCCTGGGCCGGTACGGCGACCTGCCCCATCGAGTCGCGTTCGATCCTGACGTCCTGACCTGCCGGGCCGTCACGCTTGTCGATCATCTGCTCGACCCTGTCCACTTCTCGGCTCACTCCTAACCCCACTCCGGGCTCGTGCGCGGTCGACTCTAGTGAGGCCAGACAGCGCATGACCGAACTTCGTCTCGCGCAGGTGGCTCCTATCCTGTAGCGCCCGAAGTCGCCTGCCGTTACGGTGTCGGCCGAGACGCGCAGATCGGAGGCCGAGGAATGAGCCAACCCCCGTACGGTCCAAGTGGTTATGACCCCAATCAGGGTGGGCAGGACCCCAATCAAGGATACGGGCAACAGGGCGGCCAGCCGTATGACCCGCACCAGGGTTACGGCCAGCAGGGCAGCTACCCACAGCAGGGCAGCTACCCACAGCAGGGGGGATATGGGCAGCAGCCCGGGTACGGCGGGCCGGGTGGATACGGACAGCCACCGAAGAAGAACAACACCAACCTGATCATCGCCTCGATCGTGGCGGCCGTTGTGCTCATCGGCGGCGGGGTGGCCGCTTTCCTGTTGCTCGGCGGGGACGACGATCCGACCACGACGGCAACGACCGACTCGAGCAGCCAAGTCGCCGGCGGGGCAACCCCCCCGGAACCCCCGAACACCCCTGAGGACACCGGCGGCGGCGGTGGTGGTTCCGGCGACGTTCCGGAGCCGGGCTCCTCCCCCGACGGACTCGGCGACGACCCGGTATTGGACGCGCTCGCCCAGGATTGCTTCGACGGCGACCTGGAGGCCTGCGATGACCTGTTCATCGAGTCACCGATCGATTCGGACTACGAGACCTATGGAAACACCTGTGGAGACCGGGTGCCGGAGGAGGAGGTGGCCGGACGGCTCTGCACAACCATCTTCCCCTGAGGCGATTCACACTTGTCAGCCCGACAAGTCGATAGTTCAGACCTCCCGATTCTCATGAGAAGGGACGCTCCGATGCGATACGGTCGCGCGCGTGTCGATGCCTCCTAACCAACCGCCGGTGGGCGGATATCCTCAGTCCGGCGATGGCGGGTAAAACCCCCAAGGCGGGCAACCGGGTTCGGGTGGCCAGTCCCAGAGCGGATGGGCTGCCGATCCGACCCAGCAGTACGGGCAGCCGCCCTATGGTGACCCGTCAGGCGGGTACCAGCCGACCCAGCAATTTCCCCAGCCGCAGCCCGGCTACGGCGAGCCGGCCCCGACGTGGGGCCAGCCGGTCGGCTACGCGAGTCAGGGCGGCTATGGCG